>DASSTC010000070.1:0-26214 GCA_035708065.1 Candidatus Limnocylindria bacterium
CACCTGGTGGGAGGCCGCGCGCCAGAAGATGGTCGAGCACGAAACGAAGCACGTGCAGATCTGGCGTGACGCCCTGCCGGCGCTCGAGTCGCGGCTGGACCCGATCGAAAAGGACGCCTACTGCGCCGATGCGAAGTCGGACGTCGAACAGTGGGCGACGGAGGTCGATCCCCTGCAGCAGGCGCTCGACGATCGCGAAGGCTACCTCGACTGGCCGCTGGCTCCCTGAGCGAGGCTTAGCGACCCAGCCGTCACGACGCGTGTTCGGCCCACCACTCGTCAGCTTGAGACGGCATTCACCCGCCCGCGACCGGAGCTGCACCGCTAGGCGAGCGTTCGCTCTCCTGCCGCTGGAATGGCCACCGCGGCGAGGAACGGGAACGCGACGACCGCGGCGAAGGCGATGCCGTAGCCGAACGCGCCACCACCCGCCAGGCCGATGACGAACGCGAGCGGCGTCGCCACCGCGGTTGCGACCAGGTTCTGGAACGTGTTCTGGATGCCGAGCGCGCGCCCCGCCCAGCGTGGACCGGCTCGCTCGGCGACCGCGGTGAATGCGAGGCCGTTGGGCGAGACGGTGATCATCGCGGCGAGGGCCAGCGCGACGACCGAGGCGGCCGAGCCGGCCATGGCCAGCACCGCCAGGAGCGCCATGACGACGCCGATGACGAATGCGACCAGGCGCATCGGTCCAAGGCGGGCACCAACCCGGTCCGACCAGTATCCGGCCGCCAATCGGCTGCCCGCGCCGACGAGCTGCGTCACGGCGAGCAGCGCACCGGCCGCCGCGAGCGACCAGCCGAGGGCGTTGACCAGGTAGTCGAACGCGAAGATCGCGACGGCGAACTGCGGGATGACCAGGCAGGCGCTGGCGACGTGGATCCGCCACAGATACGGCGTTCGGTACGGCGACCCGGCGCCTGCGGGCGACCGCGTCGTGGCAGGACGAATCGGATCGCGCACGACGAGGCCGATCACCGCGGCGCTGACCAGGCACCCGATCGCCAGGGCGACCAAGGCCGTGCCGATTCCGGACAGCGCCAGCGCCGGCAGGACGAGCGCCGCCGACGCGACGCCGAGCGGCTGGCCCATCTGGCGGATCCCCATTGCCAGCCCGCGCTCGGCGCGGCCGAACCATCCGAGGATCAGCCGGCCGCTGGCCGCGTGGATCGCCGCGCCGCTGGCACCGGACGCGAAAAGCAACAGCCAGCGCACGAGCGGATCGCGCAGCTCCGCCGCCGCGAGGAGCGCCACTCCCTCCCCGGCGAGGCCGATGGCCAGGACCAGGCGCTCACCGAAGCGGTCGGCGACGGCGCCCCACGCGATGAGCGCCACGATGACGCCGACGACCGGCGCGATGACCAGCGTGGTGGCCGCCTCGAGCGAGTGATCCTCGATGCGCAGCGCCGGGATGAGATACGCGAGACCGTACTGCGCGGCGCAGCCGGCGATGAGGCCCAGCAGGCCGACCGCCAGGACGAGCCATCGCTGCCGGCCGGCTGCATCGGTCACCTGACGGTCAGCGACGACACCGCTTCATACGTGATCCGCGACGGCCCGATCGTCGCGAAGACCATCCACGGCCGGTTCGTGCGCCGCTGCGCCGACGACGTTGTGCGCCGGGACCGGGCGGGTCATGCCCTTCAAGTTCAGCTCGCCGACGTCCTCCATCTCGAACAGGCCCTCGACCATGGCGACGCCGCGCTGCGTGAGCAGGACCTGGTTCGGACCGGCGGCACTGCTCAGCCGGCTGGCCATGATCACCACGTTGCCGATGGCGCCGTAGTCGTATCGGCCTTCGAAACCGATGCGGCCGAGCGTCGCATAGCCGACCGCGATGCCGATGCCCAGCCCCAGCTCGTAGCCACGCTTGCGCCAGTCGGCCGTCAATGGCTGGAAGCGCTCGCGCACGGCGAGCGCCATGCGAACCGCACGCTCGACGTGATCCGGCTGGACCACCGGGTCGTTGAAGAACGTCATCACCCCGTCCCCGGCGAAGTGCTCGAGCGTTCCCTCGTGCTCCACGATCGCCTCGCCGATGAGCCGGTGATACGCCCCGAGCACGCCGAACAGCTCCTCCGGCTCCGCCTGCTCGGCAAAGGTCGTGAACCCGCGCAGGTCGCAGAAGACCGCCGTGATCTGGCGCCGATGCCCGCTGAGCAGCGCCTCTCCCTCGGACGACGAGATCAGCGCCGAGATCTGCGGCGACAGGAAGCGGCCGAGCTCCTCCTTCTGGCGCTGGATCGTCCTGGTCAGCGCGGTCTGGCGGTCGAGGTATTCCTGCTCGAGGTCGTGCATCCGCTTCGCGGCGAGGGAGGCGTTGATCCGGGCGCGCAGGATCGCCGGATCGATCGGCTTGGGGAGGTAGTCTGTCGCGCCGAGCTCGATGCAGCGCACCACGCTCTCCAGCTCCTCGACCGCCGACACGACGATCACCGGGATGTGGCGGATCGCTTCGTCGGCCTTCATCGCCTCGAGCGTCTGGTAGCCGTCGAGCTCGGGCATCAGCACGTCGAGCAGGACGACATCGATCTCGGTCGGATGCGCGCGCAGCCGCTCGAGCGCCTCGATGCCGTTCTCGGCTTCGAGCACGTCGAGGCCGAGTGCCTCGAGCTGCCGCGCCAGCACCAGCCGATTGACCCGGCTGTCGTCGACGACGAGCGCGATGCCCGTGCTCATCCGGTGGTGCCCGCCATCCACGCCCGCAGCGCGGCCTCGGTCGCCTGCCACTCGGCATCCAGGCCTTCGAGCGCATCGATCGCACCGGGGAGCTCCTCGTTGCGGCTGGCAAGCTCCAGGCGACGAGCGGTGGCCGCCAGCCGCTGCGCCCCGACGGTGGCGCTGCTCGACTTCAGCGTGTGCGCCGGACGAACGACCGATGCGGCATCGCCGGCATCGGCCCCGGCATGGATCTGCGCAACCTGGGCCGGCGCATCGCCGAGGTAGGCCTCGACGAGCTCGGTGACGAATGCCATGTCGCCACCGACCGAGGCGGCGAGCTCGGCGAGCGCCGCTTCATCGAGGAGAGGCAGATCAGGCTCTTGCACGCGGTCGCGCCTTTCGTTTGGTCCTGTTGCGACTGGCCGGAATCGGCGCCGGCTGTCCTCCGGACGGCGTGCGCTCGAGTGCCGCGGCCAGCTCCGGGGGGCGGATGGGTTTGCTCAGGTAGTCGTTCATGCCGGCCGCGAGGCACGCCTCGCGGTCACCGGCCATCGCATTGGCCGTCATCGCCACGATCCAGAGCGGCCACTCCGGCCAACGGGCACGGATCTGGCGCGTGGCGCCGAGGCCGTCGAGCTCGGGCATCTGGACGTCCATCAGCACGAGGTCGAAACCGCCCTCCTCGAGCGCGGCGACCGCCTGGCGTCCGTCGCCGGCGACCTGCGCCGTGTAGCCGAGCTGCGCGAGCAGCCGAAGCGCGAGCTTCTGGTTCACCGCGTTGTCCTCGGCGAGCAGGATCCGCAGCGGATGACGCTCGGCCAGCAGGCCCTCGCCGTCAGCCGCCACCTTGGCCGCAGGGGGCGCGGCGGGCACGGCGCCGAGCAGCAGGGTCGCGATCGTGTCGTGCAGCGCCGACGGCTTGACCGGCTTCGCCAGCCACGCCGCCACCGGCCCGCCCTCACGGTCGCGCATGCCGACCGACGAGAGGATGACGAGCGGCATCGGCTCGCGCTTCGCCGCCTCGTCCAGCGCGCGCGCGCGCTCGGCCAGCTCGACTCCATCGAACTCGGGCATGAGCAGGTCGAACAGGGCGATGTCGAATCGGTCGCCGTGCTCCAGCCATTCGAGCGCCTGCGCCGGTGAGCCGGTCTCGCGCGGCACCATTCCCCATCGGGCGGTCTGCGCGACGAGGATGCGCCGGTTCGTTGCGTTGTCATCGACGATCAGCACGGTGCGACCGCCAAGGTCGGCGTCGATCCGCGGCGGCCGGGACGGGGCGACCGCATCGGCCGCTGCCACTGGCATGCGGACGACGAGGTGGAAGACGCTGCCCTCCCCCGGGACCCCGTCGCTGTCGACGGTCAGCGAGCCATCCATCAGCTCCGCCAGCCGGCGACTGATCGCCAGACCCAGGCCCGTGCCGCCGTAGCGCCGCGCGATGGAGGCATCGGCCTGGCTGAAGGACTGGAAGAGGCGACCCATCGCATCCGGCGGAATACCGATGCCGGTGTCGCGGATGTCGACGCGAATCTCCCAGCGCCTGGAACCGCCGCGCTTGGCCGGCTCGAGCTGGCTGCCGCCGACGGTGACCACCACCTCGCCGCGCTCGGTGAACTTCACGGCATTGGAGAGCAGGTTGAGCAGCATCTGGCGCAGCCGTCCGGCGTCTCCGACGAGCGTGGCGGGCAGCTCCTCGTCCACGGCGTAGACCAGCTCCAGGCCCTTCTTCGCGGCCGCCGGCGCGATGATGTCGAGCGAGACTTCGATCACGTCCCGGAGATTGAACGGCGCGTTGTCCAGGTCGACGCGCCCCGCCTCGATCTTCGAGAAGTCCAGGACATCGTTGATGATCGTCAGCAGCGCGTCGCCCGAGGTGCGGATCGTCTCCGCGAAATCGCGCTGTTCGTCGTCGAGCGGCGTGTCCATCAGCAGGCCGCTCATCCCGATGATCGCGTTGAGCGGCGTGCGAATCTCGTGGCTCATCGCCGCCAGGAAGCTGCTCTTCGCCTCGTTGGCCTGCTCCGCCGCCGTACGCGACTCCTGCGCTTCACCGAACAGCCGGGCGTTCTCGAGGGCGATGGCCGCCTGTTGCGAGAGACCGATGAGGAAACTCAGGTCCGCGTTGCTGAACGGCGATCCCGAACCCGACCGCCACACCGCCAGGATGCCGGCCACATTGCCGCGCACCGTGAGCGGTGCCGCCATCAGCCGATCGTCGTCCTCCTGATTCGTGCCTTCGATCGTCACCGCTCGTGGATCGGCTGTTGGTTGATTGACGGCCTCGGGCTTCCCGCTGACGACGACGTCGCCGATGATCCCCGCTCCCCTGGTGATTGGCGAAGCGCGGAGCTGGTCGGCGATATTGCCCTGCGCGACGATCGCACGGAATGTCTCGCCGTCGTCCTCGGGGAGATACACCGCCGCCGAGTCGGCGTCGAGCAGGCGCATGGCGCTTGAAACGATGACCGCGAGCACCTCCGATACGTCGAGCGTCGCCGAGATCTCACGCCCGACATCGGCCAGGCCGGCCATCTCGTCGGCGCGGCGGCGCGTCTCGTCGTAGAGCTGCGCGTTCTGCACCGCGACGCCGACGTTGGCGGCGATCGTCGCCAGCAGGCGCGCATCGGCCTCCCCGAAGCGGCTGTCGGTGGTCGTGCTCTGCACGCTGATGGCACCGATCGCTCGGTCGCCGACCATGATCGGCACGCCGAGGTACGAGCGTGCCCGGGTCCCGACGCCGCGCTCGCCGAACTGTTGCCAGTCCTCTTCGCGATTGAGCAGCACCGGAACGCGCCCTTCGATGACGCGCGACGTCAGACCGGTGCCAAGCGGCAGGGGTTCCTGGAGAGCATTGCTGCCGCGTTCGACGAAGTACGGAAAATTGACGATCCCCAACTCCTCGTCGACCAGCGCGACGTAGGTGATGTCGGCATCGAACGCTTCTCGCGTCTTCTCGCCGACGAGCTCCAGCAGTGGCCCGACCTCGGGGCGTGCGGTGAGCGCCTCGCCAACGCTGTTGATCGTCCCGAGCTCCGCGACGCGCTGCCGCGTCTCGTCGATCAGCCGACCGGTCCGCACCGCAACGCTCAGGCTCGCCGCGATCGTCGTGAGAAGCGAGACGTCCGCCTCGTTGAAGGCGTATTCGCGATCGAGGTTCTGCAGCGAGATGACTCCGAGCACGCGATCGCCCAGGAGCAATGGAGCGAAGATCGCCGACTTCGCAGGTTCGCCGCTGAGCTGGTTGGGCTGCCCGTACTGCGCGCCGACCTCGCGCAGGTCGTGGGTGATCAGCAGTGGTTGGCGCGTCTCGATGACGTGCTTGCGGAAGCCCATGAGCTTCCGGGACTCGACCGGGAAGTGCTGCCCGCGCTCGACGGTGAAGGGAAACTCCATCATTTCGGACGCTGGGTCGTAGATGGCGATGTCGACGACCTGCGTGTCGAACACGTCGCGGGCACGCTCACCGACCAGCTCGTACATCGCCTGGACGTCGAGCTCGGAGGCGAGGCTGCGCTGGACGTCGTTGACGATCGCCAGCTCGGCCGCACGCCGATCGGTCTGTGCCAGGAGCCGCTTCGTCTGGTCGAACAGCCGAGCGTTCTCGAGCGCGACGCTGAGGCTCGACGCAAGGGTGGTGAGGAGTCGAACGTCGGCGTCCGAGAAGGCATGTTCGCGATCGTTGTTCTGAAGCGAGATGCCGCCGCGGACAACCTCGCCGCCGAGCAACGGCGCCCACACCATCGACTTCGGGGGGTCGCCGAGAACACGGGCCTCGATGCCGCGCTCCGCGAGCCAGCCGCCGTAGTTCTCGGTGACGTTCACCGGCTCGCGCCTCGCGGCAAACCAGCGGGCGAACCCGCTCATCGGCCCGGCGGGTACCTCCAATCGCTCGCCATCTTCACGCACGTACGGGATTTGCTGAATCTCGTCCTCGCCGTAGGTTGTGATCATCACCACCTGTGCGTCGAAGATCTCGCCGATCTTGTCGCCGACCAGGTCGTACATCGCCTGGATGTCAAGATTCCTGGCCAGGGCCTGCTGGACACTGTTGACGACCGCCAGCTCGGCAGCGCGCTCGTCGGCCTCGGTCAGCAGCCGCTTCGTCTCATCGAAGAGCCGGGCGTTCTCGAGCGCCACGCTGAGGCTCCCGGCAAGCGTCGTGAGCAGCCGCACGTCGGATTCGGAAAAGGCGTGCTCGCGATCGAGGTTCTGCAGCGAGATCACGCCGCGTGCCTCGTCGCCGATGATCAAGGGCGCGAACAGGGCTGATCGGGCCGGCTCCCCGCTCAGCACGCCGGGCTGCCCGTATTCGGCCGCAAGCTCGGTGGCGCGCTCGTTCACGAGCAGCGGTTGGCGCGTTTCGACCACGTGCCGTCGGAATCCGATCATCGGCATCGACTCGTCGGCGAACCGGACGCCACGCTCGATCGTATAGGGGAAGTGGAAGACTCCGGCGCCGTGGTCCGCCATCCCGATGTCGACGACCTGCGCGTCGAAGATCTCCTGGATCTTGTCGCCGACCAGGTCATACATCGACTGCATGTCGAGGTTCTGGGCGAGGCCCTGTTGAACGCTGTTGATCATCGCCAGCTCGGCGGCGCGCTCGTCCGTCTCGGTCAGCAGCCGCTTCGTCTCCGCGAACAGCCGCGCGTTGTCGAGCGCCACGCTCAGGCTGGATGCCAGCGTCGACAGCACGCGGACGTCCCGATCGGAGAAGGCACCGGCCCGATCGAGGTTCTGCAGTGAGATCCTGCCCTTGACCTGGCCCTGCGAGGTGAGCGGAACGGCCAGGACCGAAAGCGACGGCTCACCCTGGCTGATCATTGCCGAGTCTGCCCCGTGACGTGCGCGATCCCAAGCGGGGACATCGTCGATGCGCAGCGGCTGCCCCGTTCGCAGCAGCTCATCGGTGATCGGCGAGCCGCCGAGCGGCGTCGGCTCGTCCGGGAATCGGACGCCCCGCTCGATGGTGTACGGGTAATGGACCAGGCCTGCCTCGAAGTCGAAGGTCGCGATGTCGACCACCTGGGCGTCGAAAATCTCCTGGATCTTGTCACCGACGAGGTCATACATGGCCTGCATGTCGAGGTTCTCGACGAGGCCCTCCTGGACGCTGTTCAGGATCGCGAGCTCGGCGGCCCGTTCGTCGGTCTCAGCGAGGAGACGCTTTGTCTCATCGAAAAGGCGGGCGTTTTCCAACGCCACGCCCATGCTTGCGGCAAGCGTGCCCACCACTCGCTCGTCGCTGTCGCTGAAGGCGTTGACCGCGTCGTTACCGATGACCATCACGCCGATGGCTTCCGACCCGGCCATGATCGGCACGCCGAGCCACGACTCTCCCTGAGAGACGACATCGCCCTCTTGGTACTGGCCCATGAAGCCGCCGGCGGCATTCTGTTCGGCCTCGGTCCCGAACCGCAGCGCCGTGCGATCCCTGATGACCTTCGAGGCAAGGCCGTCTCCCAGGGGCACTGGCTCACCGTGGACCCGCCGGCCGTGATCGATTTCGTACGGGAAGCTGATCGTGTTCGACCGCTTGTCGTAAAGACCGATGTACAGATCCGCCGTCCTGAACATCCTCGCCATGCGCTCACCGACGACCTCGATGATCACGTCGAACTCGAGCTGACGGCCGAGCGCGTCACCGATCTCGTTGATGACCGCCAGCTCACTGTTGCGCTGCTCGGTCTCGGTGAGCAATCGCTTCGTCTCGTCGAACAACCGCGCGTTTTCCAGCGCAACGCCCAGGCTCGACGCAAGCGTCATCAGGAGGCGCTCATCCGCATCGCTGAAGGCTGACTCCTCCACGCGGTCGAGGCTGACGACGCCGAGGGTTCGTCCGGCAGCCGGAATGGGGACGTGGATCGAAGACTGCTTCGCAACCTGGTTCTCGGGGCCCACGTTGATGGCGCCGAATGCCTCGGTGTCGGCCATGGTGTTAAACCGAAGCGGCGTCGACGTCTCGATCACGCGCGAGGTGATGCCAGGACCCAGCTCCCAGCCCTCGAGCGCATCGCGCTGCCCGTCTTCGATGCCGTAGGGGAACGAGAGCCAGTTGGTGTCGGGGTCATACAGCGCGATCGTCATCGTGTCGACGCCGAAGATGCTTCGAATTCGCTCGCCGACGAGGTCGATGATCGCTCCGAAATCGAGCTGCCTGGCGAGCGCCGACCCGATCTCGTTGATCATCGCCAGCTCCGAGTTGCGCTGCTCGGTCTCGGTCAGGAGCCGCTTTGTCTCGTCGAAGAGGCGCGCGTTCTCGAGCGCCACGCCCAGGCTCGACGCGAGCGTCGACAGCAGTCGCTCGTCACTCTCACTGAAGCTGTTTCGCTCGCGTCGCTCGAGCGTGAGTGCGCCGAGGACTCGGTCGCCGGCGAGGATCGGCACCCCGAGCCACGATTCGTCCGTCACCGGCGTGTCGTGGGCGCTCACCTCGACGGGACGGAGCTCCGAGACCTCCTCGGCGGTTCCGACGCGCAGCGCGCGCCGGGTGGTGATCACCAGGCGGCCGAGCGGGGCCTCGTCGATGGGCACCGGGTCCAGCGTCACGCGCTCGCCCCCGTCGAGCACGTACGGAAACGAAAGCGTCGCGGACGTGGCGTCGTAGAGAAGGATGCCGCCGGTCGAGACATCGAAGATCGACTGCACCCGCTGACCGATGAGCTCGACGATCGCCTGGAAGTCGAGCTGGCTGGCCAGTGCAGCGCCGACCTCGTTGACGAGCGCCAGCTCGGCATTCCGCTGCCGAGTCTCCTCGAGTGCCCGGGCGCGACTGAGCGCATCGCCGACGTGACGAGCGACGAAGTCGAGAAGCTCGAGGTCCGCCGGGCTATACGCGTGCTCGTTCGTGTAGGCCTGGACGACCAGCAGGCCGGTGACGCGTCCTTCCGAGCGCAGCGGCGCGCCCATCCAGGTGTTCTCGCTGGTCATCACGCCGAGGGCCTGGATCTCCCCGCTCGCCAGCAACCGCTGGTGCTCGGCGGGCGGAATCAGGACTGGCTTCCCCAGTCGCAGGGCGTACGCCGTGGTGCCGACCGCCTGTCCCACGCCGAACGGCTCCCAGACCGCCGGGTCCGGCAGGTCGGTGTCGATGCTGTCGACGTAGTAGGGGTAGTTGATCGTCTGGCGCTCGGCGTCGTACAGCGCGATGTAGAAGTTCTCGGCGTACATGAGCTCGCCGACGATCTGGTGGATCGCCGCGTAGAACGACGGCATGTCCTCTGCGGCGCTCGCCGTGTCGGCGATCCGGTACAGCGCCGCCTGGACCTTCGCCGCGTGCTCGTGCTCAGCCGCCCGCGCCTCGAGCTCGGCAATCCGGCGGCGAGCAACGTCCAGCTCGGATGGCAGCGCTGTTCGATTCCCCGCTCGCCGTGTGGACACGTCGCCTCCTCGGGCCAAGGCGCTGCGGCTGCCGGGGCCGGCCGCCGCGCGGCTATTCTGCCTTTCCTGCCCACCCCGCGTCGATACTCGGCGACGCCGTCGCGCGCGCCAGCGCCCGCTCGAGATCGGAGACCGATGCCAGACGAGCCGCCAGATGACCGTCGGGCCGCACCAGGATCGGGCTGGCCAGGGACTCATCGACCACCACGCTGAGCGGCACCGAAAGCGCCGGCGCCGCGGCATCGGGCCCTGGTACGGCCAGCACGAACGACGCGCCGAGACGATGGCGCAGCCGAGTGCCGAGACCGTCGGCCACCACGGGCCGATCGGCAACCACCGCTCCGTCGCCGTCGACGATTGGCGAGCCGGCATAGGCGAACGGCTCCGAGAGCCGGCCGGAGTCGACGTGGCGACGGATCCAGCCGAACCGCGAGCCACGCAGGATGAGGTTGCGGCGCAGCCGCATCAGCGGGTTCGGCGGCGCCAGGAAGCGCATGGTGTTGCCGGTGATGCGCAGGTTCTCGACCGCCGCCGGGTGGCGCTCGGCGTGGTAGGTGTCGAGCAGCGCATCGGCCGCGAAGCCGTGCCACACCAGCGCGAGCTTCCACGCCAGATTGTCGGCATCCTGCACCGCGCTGTTCATGCCCCGCGCGCCGAAGACGCTCATCAGGTGCGCCGCGTCGCCCGCCAGGAAGAGGCGGCCCTCGCGGAAGCGCGGCGCCAAACGCTGGTGGAAGACGTAGGTCGTGACCCACACGATCTCGTATGGCACCTCACCGACGATCTGCCGGATGCGCCGGTCAACCCCACCGTTCGCCCGTTCCGCCGCCAGGTCGAACTCACGCGGGACCCGCCAGTCGATGCGCCATACGTCGTCGGGCTGCGGATGGATCAGCACCTGTCGCCCGGGGTTGAACGGCGGATCGAAGAAGAAGCGTCGCTCGTTGGGGAACGGCAGCCCGGCATGCACATCGGCGATCAGGAAGCGGTCGGCATGGTCGCTGCCCGGGAACGGAATGCCCGCCAGCTCCCGCACCGTCGAGTGGCCGCCGTCCGCGGCAATCAGGTACGAGCCGCGCCAGCTGCGGCTTCCCGCCCGCACGGTGACGCCTTGCTCGTCCTGAGCCAGGGCGTCGACGCGCGCGCGCCACTCGACGCGGATCAGCGGCTCGCGCTCGGCCGCCTCGAGCAGGATCTGCTCGACCCGCCATTGCGGGATGTTCACGAAGCGCGGAAACTCCTCCGCGCCGACCTCGGAGAGACGCACCTGGAACAGCTCGCGATCGCGGTAGTAGGTGCGCCCGACGTTCCAGCTGATTCCCTCGTCGGCGACGGCGCGCGCACCCAGGCGCTCGAAGATGGCGAGCGTGTGCGCCTGGACGCAGATCGAGCGGCTGCCCTCCATGGCAATCGTCTCGTCCTCGTCGATGACGATCGTCGGCACCTTCCAGCGAGCCAGCGCCAGCGCCGCGCTCAGTCCGGTCGGCCCGGCGCCCACGATCAGGACCGGAGCCGCCGGCGTGCCGGTCGACTCAGTCCTGGAGCTGTGCCCAGACCTCGCGATCACGCTCAGCCGTCCAGATCCGCGGCCGCTCGATCCCGTCGAGCTCGTCCCACATGCGCTGCACGTTGAACGGCATGCAGTGCTCGAAGATCGGCCAGGCGCCGTACCGCGGTTCGAGCGCCGCGTGGGCGGTCTCGAACGCCTGCTTCAGCGTCCCACCAGCCGCATGGACCGATGCCACGCGCTCGTGCAGCACCGACAGGAAGCCGCGCGTCTGCTCGATCGCCCGCGCCACGCCGTCGTCACGCGCCACCGGGCCCCGGCCCCCGACGAGCACCCGCGCATCGAACGCGGCGACCGCGTCGAGCGTCCCGCCCATCCAGTCGCGGTGGAATGCGTCGCCGGTGTACAGCGCCGCCTGCGACTCGACCAGGTCGCCGGCGAAGAGCACCCGCTCCTCGGGCAGCCAGACCAGGATGTCGCCCTCGGTGTGCCCGCGTCCGACGTAGAGCAGCTCCACGCGCCGGCCGCCGCCGAGGTCCAGCTCGTATCGATCCGAGAAGGTGACGGTCGGTCGCGTCAGCCCGGGGATCGTCTCGATCCCGGTGAACAGGCGCGGCATGCGACCCGCCTCGGACTCGAAGTCCGCCTGCCCGCGCTCCTCGATGAGGGCCGCCGTGTTGCGATGGGCGATGATCGCATCGGCGTCGAAGGCCGATGCGCCGAGCGTGCGGACCGCGTGGTAGTGCGTCAGCGCCAGCCAGCGGACCGGCTTGGCGGTGTGCCGCCGCAGCTCGCCGAGCCAGAGCCGCGCCATGTACGGCGTGGCACGTGCCTCGACCGCCAGGATCGCGTCTGAGCCCTCGATCGCGCCGACGTTCGGATCGCCTTCGGCGGTGTAGGCGTAGACCCCATCGGCAAGGACCTCGAAGCTGGCCGTCTTCTCGGCGAGGTCCGCGCTGGAGGCGAACGGCTTGGGCATCGGGCCCATCGTACTGCGAGCCATTCGTACAGGTGCCGGTAGCCCGGACGGGCGGCTGCTCTTCGGCATCGGTGCGGCTACCTTCTCGAGCGAGGGGCACACCACTCACCCACTTCTTGGAGCGAACAGACCGATGCAACAGGGTATCCAGGCTGGCGACTGGCGCCGGTTCGGCCACGGCGGCCCGCCGGAGCCATGGGAGCACGGTGCCCAGCGCAACCTCGACCGGCTGACCACCTCGTACTTCCTGGACGTCATGGAGTCGCGCCGCGCGATCCTGGCCATGCCGACGACCGACCGCGAGCTGCGGCTGCAGATCGAGGAGCTGTTCACCACGGCGAGCCGCCACAAGCACGAGATCGACTACACCCTGCGCCACTGGGCGACCCCCGTCGAGCGCGCCCGCGTCGAGGATCGGCTCGGCTCGCTGATGCGCATCAGCCGCCGCCTGCGGACCATGCTCGAGCAGGGGCCGATGCGGCCCGCACCGCACCCGCTGCCCGCCGCCTGATTCGATCGCTCCGGTCCTAGACTGCGCGGCATGCCGCGCTATCCGCTCCTGGCCGACGTGCTCGCTGCGCGCGCACGCCTGCGCGGCATTGCGCTGGACACGCCGCTGGAGACGTCGCCGGAGCTGGCTGCCGAGAGTGGCGCGGCCGAGGTCCGGCTGAAGCTGGAGAGCGTCCAGCCGGTCGGCTCGTTCAAGACGCGCGGCGCGCACAACAAGCTCGCGCTGCTGGCGGCTTCCTCTCCGTCGGGGGAGATCGTGACCGCCAGCTCCGGGAACCACGGGATCGCGGTGGCCACCGCGGCAACGCGGTTCGGGCTGCGGGCCACGATCCTTGTCGGCGGGTCCATCTCGCCGGCGAAGCTCGAACGATTGCGGTCGCTGGAAAGCGATCTCGTGACCGTCGAGATCTTCGGCCGCGACACCGACGACACCGAGGCCGAGGCGCGGCGGCGCGACACGGCAGGCGAGGCGCGCTACGTGCCGCCGTACAACGATCCGGACGTCATCGCCGGACAGGCAACGGTCGGCCTGGAGATCCTCGAGGCGTGGCCGGAGTGCGACGCGATCATCGCCCCGATCGGCGGGGGCGGACTGATCAGCGGCATCGGGCTGTGGACCAAGGCGGTCAGGCCCGGGCTGCGGCTGGTCGGCGTGCAGCCCGCAGCCTCACCACCGATGTACGCCCACTTCGAGACGCGATCGACTGCCGCCATGCCGATCGCGCCGACGCTCGCGGACGGCGTCGCCGGCAACATCGAGCGCGACAGCATCACCTGGCGGATGTGCCGGCAGCTCGTGGACGAGGTCGTGCTGGTCGACGAGGAGCAGATCGCCGACGCCATGCGCTGGGCGATCTCGGTGCCGCACCTGCTGCTCGAGGGAAGTGCCGTGCTCGGCATCGCGGCGCTGCGCGCGCACGTCGGTGGGCTGGAGGGACGCCGGGTGGCGGCGGTGGTGACCGGACGCAACGTGGACCAGGCCGTCCTCCGGAAGGTCATCGGCTAGGGCCGCCCTGGCGTCGCGTGGCATGGGCATCGGTCGTCGGCGGGTGTCGTGGCGCCGATCTTGCGGCCACCTGGGTCTACCCCAACGCACCGAACGGAGGAGCTTCCATGCTTCAGATGACCGATCGAGCAGCCGAGCTGCTGAACCAGATCCGCACCACGTCCGAGATCCCCGACGAAGCGGGCGTGCGCGTCTACGCGGAGGAGACCACCGGCGAGGAGGTGAGCATCGGCGTCGGCTTCATCGACAACCCGATGCCCGGAGACCAGGTGAGCGAGCACCAGGGCGTCAAGCTCTTCGTGGCACCGGAAGTGGCCGGTCCGCTGGAGCGCACGATGATCGACGTCACGCGCGACAACGGCGAGTCGCAGCTCATCTTCTGCCCGCAGGACGGGGAGCAGTCCGAGGCCGCCGGGCCTGCCAACTGACCTGAGCGTGCCGCCGCCCGAATCCCGCTGAGCGGGCGTATCGGCCAACAAGCCACTCCGAACGGCCCGCCGATGGCCGTTCGTTGGCCGTTTGTCCCGCGCAGGGAGCACGGTGGCCAACGAAGGAGCGCCGGACAGCGCGCACCGGTGTCTGCCTGGCCGATACGCCCGCTGGATGGGAACGCGATTCGCCATCGCCAAACACGACGGCCAGGTGGCGGCACTTCGGATAGTCCGGAGGCTCGCTGCCTGGCCGATACGCCAGTGGGCTGGGCGCGCGACGAGGACCGCGCGCGCCCGCACCCAACGGCGGCTAGCTGCTCGTGGCTTCGGTGACGAGCACCGTCCCCTTCATGTTCTGTGGATGGTACGAGCAGTCGTAGTGGTGGAGCCCCGGCTTGTCGAACGTGAACGACACGCTCTCGCCGGGCTTCATCGGCATCACCGCACCGCCGTCGTCGAGCAGACGCACCGAGTGGGTGAAGTTGTCGTTGTTCGTCCAGGTGACGGTCGTCCCCACGGGAACGGTGATGTTGACCGGGTCGAACTTGTACGAGGGTGGCAGGTTGACCGTGTTCGTCGACACCGGGGCCGAGGCATCGGCCGACGGTGTGGCGCAGGCGGTCAGGGCGAGGGCCGCCAGGAGAAGAGCGGCCCCCGCACCTGATGCTAGAAGTCCGCGCCTCGTGCGCGGACGATTCGGTCTCACCGGCTTGGCGCCATGGCAGTGGCCAGGACGGTCCGGGTGGCGGCCACGAAGACGAGGATGAACGCGACCGCGTCGAGCACCTCACTGATCGTGTGCGCGAACAGGAACGTCGTCCAGTCGAGGTGATAGGTCATGTAGCTGATCTCGGCGAGCGCGAACAGGCTGAAGGCCCAGCCCAGCGTCGAGGCGCCCGCCCCGAAGCTGCGCTGCGCGAAGTAGGCGCCGATCAGGAACAGGACGATGTGGATCAGCAGGAATCCCCACACGGGGATGAAGTTGATGAAATCGCCGATTGGCACAGGAATCCACTCCTCTCAGGTGTTGGACCGATGCGGCCGCGCACCCTCGGCGACGACGCCACCGAGAGCCAGCACCATCCCGATCAGCGCCAGCAGGTGGCCGACGTGACCACCGCCGCTGATCGAGCCGGCGATGGCAGCGATGAGCCCGATGCCGATCAGGAAGATCCCGATCGTCAGCGCCAGTGGCGGAAGGGTGGACATCGGAGCTCGCTCCTCGCGCATCGTTCGTCGGTGCGTCTATTGCACCGTTTCACTAGTTTTAGAACGAATCGGCGCGAATGTCAATACTTTCTCCAATGAATCTGTGTGTTAGAGGCGCAGATTCGTCGGAGGTGAAGGAACCGCCGGGGCCGCCTATCCTTAGGGCTGACATGCCACCACACGAGCCAGCCGAAGAGACGCGCATCGAGCGTGCGCTCGACAGCCTGAACGCCGGATACGTCGCCGAGATCTACGACCAGTACCGGCGCGATCCGGCGAGCGTCGATCGCGAATGGCGGACGCTGTTCGAATCGGGCGCCGGCGGCTTCGAACCGGCGGCACCGACCGCTCCGGCCGCAGCCGCGCCGTCGAACGGCAACGGCACCGGCACCACCTCGGTGGCGCCCGCCGAGCCACCGGCCGGCGGCACGCTGATCAAGGGGCCCGCGGCGCGGCTCGCCTCCAACATGAAGGCATCGCTGGCGATCCCCACCGCCACGAGCTTCCGGGACCTCGACGTGGCGACCCTCGAGGCGCGACGCCGCGAGCTGAACGGCCAGATCGCGCCGCGGAAAGTGAGCTTCACCCACCTCATCGGCTGGGCGATCGTGCAGGCCGCCAGCGAGCAGCGCTCGATGACCCATTACTACACCGAACGCGACGAACAGCCATTCCGCGTCGACCCGGCTGCGGTCAACCTCGGCCTGGCGGTCGATGTCGAGCGGCCCGATGGCAGCCGCTTCCTGGTCGTGCCGGTGATCAAGGGCGCCGACGACATGGACTTCGCCGGCTTCCACGCGCGCTACGAGGAGCTCGTCGCGAAGGCGCGCAGCAACAAGCTGATGCCCGACGACTTCGCCGGCGCGACGATCACGCTCACCAACCCGGGCACGCTGGGCACCACCGCCAGCGTCCCGCGGCTGATGCCGAACCAGGGGACGATCGTGGCGACCGGCACGATCCGCGACGTCGGAACCGCGCGGCTGATGACCATCTCGAGCACCTACGACCACCGCATCATCCAGGGTGCCGAGTCGGGCACCTTCCTGCGACGCATCGACCAGGCGCTGAACGGCGAGGGCGACTTCTACGCCGACGTGTTCGGCGCGCTCGGCGTGACGATAAGCCCGATGGTCGCCGCGCCAGCCGCGCCGCAGGCGGCATCGGTCAGGCGGGAGCAGGGAGCGACCTATGAGGATCTCAAGGCGGTAGCCGCCGGCATGGCGCTGGTGAAGGCCTATCGCCACTTCGGCCACCTCGCAGCGCGGCTGGACCCGCTTGGCGGCCAGCCGCAGGGCGATCCGTCGCTCGACCCCGGCCCGCTCGGCCTCGACGAGCAGAACATGAGCCGCGTCCCGGCCGAGCTGATGCGCATCTACGTCCCGGGCGCCACGCTCGCCGAGGCGCTGCCGCACCTCAACACGACCTACTGCGGCACCATCGCGTACGAGGTCGAGCATCTCGCCAGCCACGAGGAGCGGCTCTGGCTGCGGCAGGTGATCGAGTCCGGCCAGCATCGGCGGCAGCTGAGCCAGCAGGAGCAGCTGGAGCTGCTGCATCGGCTCACGCAGGTGGAGGGGCTCGAGCAGTTCCTGCACAAGGCCTACCTCGGCCAGAAGCGGTTCAGCATCGAGGGCCTCGACAGCATGGTGCCGATGCTCGACCTCGTCGTGCGCCACGCGGCGGGGCGGGGGACGCATGACGTGGTCATCGGCATGGCGCACCGTGGACGGCTGAACGTGCTTTCGCACATCGTGGGCATCAGCTACGAATCGATCCTGTCGGAGTTCGAGGCGGGCAGGGCCGGGACCGATGTCCACGCGCCGAAGGGTGGCCTGGACGACGTGAAGTACCACCTTGGCGCGGCCGGCACCTACGCCACCGACAGCGGCGAGGTGCACGTCGAGGTCGCGCCGAACCCGTCGCACCTCGAAGCGGTCGACCCGGTGGTCGAGGGACTCGCCCGCGCTCGCCAGACGGACCGGTCCGGGCCGGTGGCGAAGGTCGATCACTCGCACACGCTGCCGGTGCTCATCCACGGCGACGCCGCCTTCGCAGCCCAGGGCGTGGTGGCCGAGACGTTCAACCTCGGGCGCCTGGCGGGTTACGCCACCGGCGGCACCGTGCACATCATCGCCAACAACCAGGTCGGCTTCACCACCGGGCCGAACGAGGGCCGCTCGACGGACTACTCGTCCGACCTGGCCAAGGGCTTCGACGCGCCGATCATCCACGTCAACGCCGACGATCCTGAGGCGTGCCTGGCCGCCGCCCGGTTGGCGATGATGTACCACGACCGCTTCGGCAATGACATCGTGATCGATCTCGTCGGCTACCGGCGCTTCGGCCACAACGAGGGCGACGAGCCCGCCTACACGCAGCCCCAGATGTACGGTGCGATCGCCTCGCACCCATCGGTACGTTCGCAATACCTGGCACAGCTGGTCGCCTCCGGCGCCACCTCGCAGGCCGATGCCGACGCCGAGCTGAAGGCGCTCAACCGCGACCTCGCCGCGCGGCAGGCCGCGATGCGCAAGGCGCAGGTCGAGCCGACCCTGGACCGCGGCTCGGACGCGCTCGCGCCCGAGGTCGCCGGCGATCCGGAGACCGCCGTCCCGCTCGACGTCCTGCGCTCACTGAACGAGCAGCTGAACCGCTGGCCGGATGACTTCACCATCAACAAGAAGCTGGGCCGGCAGCTCGAGCGGCGGCGCGCCGCCTTCGAGGCCGAGGAGCCGCACGTCGAGTGGGCGCAGGCGGAGTCGCTCGCCTTCGCCTCGCTGCTGGTCGACGGCACACCGATCCGGCTCACCGGCCAGGACACGGTGCGGGGCACGTTCAGCCAGCGCCACGAGGCGCTGTTCGACGCCTCGACCGGCCAGACCTACGTGCCGATGCATCACCTCGCCGCCGCCGCCGCCTCGTTCGAGCTGCACAACTCACCGCTGAGCGAGTACGCCTGCCTGGGCTTCGAGTACGGGTATGCGGTGACGGCGCCGTCGGCGCTGGTGCTCTGGGAGGCGCAGTACGGCGATTTCGTCAACGGCGCCGAGATCATCATCGACCAGTTCATCATCGCCGGCCTGGCGAAGTGGCGACAGACCTCTCGGCTGACGCTGCTGCTGCCTCACGGCTACGAGGGATCCGGACCCGAGCACTCCTCCGCTCGGTTGGAACGCTTCCTGGCGCTCGGCGCGGAGGGCAACATCCGGGTCGCCTACCCGACGACGCCGGCACAGTACTTCCACCTCCTCCGTCGCCAGGGCCGCCACGCCGAGATGCGGCCGCTGGTGGTCATGACTCCGAAGTCGCTGCTGCGCCTGCCCGCCGCTGCCTCCCGCCCGTCGGAGCTGGCCAGCGGCCGCTTCCAGCCGGTGCTCGACGATCCGGAGCGCTCGTCGGAGGAAGCGGCGTCGTCGGTGCGGCGGGTCGTGCTGTGCAGTGGCAAGGTCTACTACGACCTCATCGGATCGGAGCTGCGCGGCGAGCATCCCGACGTGGCGATCGTCCGCGTCGAGCGGCTCTACCCGTTCCCGTCCGACGAGCTCCGTACCGTGCTGGCGCGGTACGCGAAGGTCGAGAAGGTCTCCTGGGTGCAGGAGGAGCCGCGGAACATGGGCGCTCGCAAGTTCGTGATGCCCAAGATCCGCCACCTGGTGCCATTCAAGATCCCGCTTGGCGACGTGTCGCGCCCCGAGCGGTCACGGCCTGCGGAGGGCTATCCGGCGGCACACGGCGCCGAGCAGCAGAGGATCGTTCGGGCGGCGCTCACCGAGTAGGCGCGTGCGCCGCGTGAGTCTGTCGTGGATCAAACGCGCGGCAGAGTTCGGCTCTCCTGCATTTGATTCATCGGCGGCGGCAAATCGCCGCCGATCAGCGGCTTTCACGGTCAAACCGGTCGTTTTGATCCACCAGCCACGGATTCCGCATGCAAGCCGTCGGCTCGCCGTCATTTGATTCGGCGCGGAATCAGCCTCGCGCACCGGTAGCATGGAGCGGCATGGATCTCCATATCGAGCCCCTCACGCCGGACCGCTGGGACGACGTCGTCCGGCTGTTCGGCGACAACGGCGCCTACGGGAACTGCTGGTGCACCTGGTTCCGGCAGACCGCCAAGGACTTCAGCGCCGGCTGCGCCGACCGTGGCGCCGGCAACCGCGACTTCCTCCGCCGGCTGACCGATGCGGGCCGCCGGCCCGGCCTCATCGCGTACCGCGAGGGCGCGCCGGTCGGGTGGGTGTCGGTGGCGCCGCTCGACGAGTTCGGCCGCGTCCTCCGCTCACCGACGCTCAAGCCGGAGGCCACGCCGCCGCCGACGACCTGGGCGAACGTCTGCTTCTACATCCCGCGCGACGAGCGACGCAAGGGCGTCACCGGCGTCCTGCTTCGCGCCGCAGTCGACTACGCCACGGCGTGCGGCGCGACCCGCATCGAGGCCTATCCGGTCGACACCCGCGGGCACGAGCGGGTCGAGAGCGCCGGCCTGTTCACCGGGAAGCTCGACTGGTTCGAGCACGCCGGCTTCGCCGAGGTGCGGCGGCGGTCATCGCGGCGGCCGGTCGTCGCGCGCGACCTGTGACGCCGCTGCTCGAGCGCTACCGCGGGCTGCTGGCGCGACCGGGCGAGCGCTTCGATGTCACGCTCGGCGAGGGTGGCACGCCGCTGATCCACGCCCGCCGGCTGGGCGAGGAGCTCGGCCTGGACGAGCTGCACCTGAAGTTCGAGGGCACCAACCCGACCGGCAGCTTCAAGGACCGCGGCATGGTGCTGGCCGTGAACCGCGCGCTGGCGGGAGGGGCCAGCGCGCTCGTGTGCGCGTCGACGGGCAACACGTCGGCGTCAGCCGCGGCGTACGCGGCGGCCGCCGGGATCGACTGCTTCGTCGTGCTGCCGGCGGGGAAGGTCGCGCGCGGCAAGCTGGCCCAGGCGCTGGCCGCCGGTGCGCGGCTGATCGGCATCGACGGCAACTTCGACGAGGCGCTCGACGCGGTGCGCCGGCTCGGCGAAGAGGGAACGGCGGCGGTCGTCAACAGCATCAACCCGGATCGCATCGAGGGCCAGCAGACCGCCGCCTGGGAGATCGTCGACACCCTCGGCCGGGCGCCGGACGCCCTGGCCCTGCCGGTCGGCAACGCCGGCAACATCACCGCCTACTGGCGCGGCTTCACGCGCTATGCGGCTGCCGGCCGCGCGATGAGCCGGCCGCGCATGCTCGGCTTCCAGGCCGCGGGCGCGGCCCCGATCGTGGAGGGCACGCCGGTCGAGCATCCGGAGACGGTGGCGACGGCCATCCGCATCGGCCGGCCGGCGTCGTGGGACGGCGCAACCGCCGCACGCGACGAGTCCAACGGGCTGATCGAGGCGGTCAGCGACGAGGAGATCCTGGATGCGCAGCGGCGCATCGCCGAGCTGGAGGGGATCTTCTGCGAGCCGGCGTCGGCGGCGAGCGTGGCCGGCGTGCGCGCGCTGGCGGCACGTGGCGCGTTGCATCGGTCGGAGATGGTCGTCTGCGTGCTGACCGGTCACGGACTGAAGGACCCGGACATCGTCACGCCAGAGGAAGGCGAGATGACCGCGATCGGGCCCGACATCGCATCCGTCCGGCGGGCGATGGCCCTACAACGCGGCTAGTAGCAGCCGCAGGCGTTCAGCACCGCGTCGACAAACTCGTCCGGCTGCGCGTTCTTCGGCACGAAGGCCGCGGCTCGCCCGGTGAGCGCCGGGTTCTCCAGCGGATCAGACCATCCCATCAGCACGATCCTGGTCGATGGCCAGGCCGTCTGGATGCCGTTGAGCAGCGCGGTCGCCGCCTTGACGTCGGGCAGCCGTGGGTCGACGAGCACGACGCTCGGCTCGGTGCGCGCACAGAGCTCCAACGCGGTGCGCGTATCGCCCGCACTGCCGACGATGTCGACCAGGCCGGTCAGGCGCAGCGCATCGCCCAGGCTCTGCTGCACGCGGCGGTCAGCGTCGATGATCGCCACGCGTGGCTTGGGAGCAGGTTCGGCAGCAGGGTCTTGGGCGGCCATTGCACCAGTCTGGGCGGGCGCCGTGTCGCCGTCATCGGGCAATGAGCCGGATCGCATACGTCATTCGGCCGATGTCGTGGTGGGCAGCGGGACCTCGACCTCGATCCGGGTCCCGTGGCCGAGCGTCGACGTGATGCCCATCGTGCCGCCGATGGCATCGGCGCGCTGCCGCATCCCGTGCAGCCCGAGGTGGCCGCGCGGCACGCGCTCCGGGTCGAAGCCGGTGCCGTCGTCCTCGACGCTCAGCCGGATCCGGTTGCGATCGCGGCCGAGCGCGATGCGCACCGAGCGGGCGTTCGCATGCTTGACGACGTTGTGCAGCGCCTCCTGCGCGATGCGGTACAGCGCCTCCTCGACGTCGAGCGACGGCCGCTCGAAGTCGTCGGTCGGACAGCTGACCTCGACCGCCAGCCCCGTGCGGCCCTCGACCGATGCGGCATGCGTGCGGATCGCCTGGGCCAGGCCATCCTGCTCCAGGCTCGCCGGCCGCAGCTCGAAGATGAGCGTGCGCATCTCGGCGAGCGCGTCCTTCTGCAGGTCGCGCAGGTCCTGCAGCTTCTGGCGGGCTGCCTGCGGGTCGGAGTCGAGCAGCAGCTCAAGCGAGCGAGCGGTGAGTCCCATGCTGAACAGCGCCTGGGTGACCGAGTCATGGAGCTCGCGCGCCAGATTGGCCCGCTCACCGCTGGCGGCCAGCTCGGCGGCCTGGCGTCGCAGGTCCCGCTCGAGGCGCTCGCGCTCCCCGATGTCGCGCACCGCGCCGTGCGCTCCGGCGAAGCGGCCGTCGGCCACGCTGGCCATCATGTTGACCTCGACCGGGATCCGGCTGCCGTCGCTGCGCAGCATGTCGATGCGCATCTGCTGCTCGACCAGTGGCTCGGCGCGCATGCGTTCCCAGCGCTCCTGCGCCACGCCCACCGACTCGGGCGCCGCGAGACGCTCCCAGTGGGCGCCGATCACCTCGGCCGGGTCGTAGCCGGTCAGCTGTCGCACCGAGTCGCTGACGAAGGTGAAGCGGCCCTCCTCGTCGACCGCCCAGATCATGTCGGGCGAGTTGTCGACGAGGTACCGGTAGCGACGCTCGGACTCCTGCAGGTCCTCGTAGAGCCGCGCGTTGGTCACGGCGATGGCGGCCTGCGCCGCGAAGAGCTGGACGAGCTCGAAGTCCTGCGGGGTGAAGTACACCTCCTCCCCGCCGACGCGGCTGATGTTCAGCGCGCCGATCACCTCGCTCTCGGAACGCAGCGGCACGATCGCCACCGCCTCCGGCTCGCTGGCCGTCCCGGGGATCTGGATCGCCCGCGGGTCGTGGATGGCATCGTTGGCCAGCAGCGGCTCGCAGTGCTCGACCACCCAGTTGATCATCCCGGCGCCGAACGGGATGTCGAAGCGCATCACCTCGTCGGCGTGGCGGTCGAGCGACAGGACCGGGTGCAGCACCCGGGCATCGCGGTCGACGCGATAAATGCTCAGGTTGTCGTAGTCGACGACCTGCTTGAGGGCCGATGCGATCGACTCGAACACGTCGCTCGGATCGAGCATCGACAGCAGACCCTGGTTGATCTCGAGGAGCCGCTTCTGCGACTCGAGCTGGCGCTCGAGCTGCTTCGACTGATCGCGCAGGCTCGTCTCGAGCCTCGCCTGCTCGGTGACGTCACGCACCGAGCCGTGCGCGCCGGCGAACTTCCCGTCGACCAGGACGCCCATCATCGTGATCTCGACCGGCGCCCGATGCCCGTCGGCGAGTGGCAGGGTCACCCGCAGGCGCTGCTCCTCGTCCGGCCGCTCGCGCACCGCGGCGAACGCCGCCTCGGTGACCGGCAGCATCGAGTCGTCGGCGAGGACCTGGAACGGCCGGCCGAGCAGGTCCTGCGGCTTCCAGCCGGTGCGGCGCTCGAGCGAATCGGATAGGAACGTCAGCCGGCCCTTGGCGTCGATCGACCAGACGATGTCGGGCGAGTTGTCGACGAGGTGGCGATAGCGCCGCTCCGAGTCGCGCAGATCCTCGTACAAGCGCGCGTTGCTGACCGCGATGGCGGCCTGGGTGGCCAGTGCGCCGAGCAGGTTGGCATCGGACTCGCCAAAGGCATCCGGGCGCAGCGCGCTGACCGTCAGGGTGCCGAGCGTCTGCCCCTCGCCGAACAGCGGCGCGGCCATCACCGAGCGCAGGCCGTACTTCGCGACATAGGCGTCGGCCGACCCGCCGTGGTGGAACGAGCGGTCCTCCAGGTAGTCGCCGGTCCACACCACGCGGGCGTCCTTCACGGCGCGCCCGGAGAGGCCCTCGTCGACGTTGACGACGTTGTCGCCATCGTCCTGCGGAAAGCGCTGCTCCGCGCCGGTGTTGACGAATCGCCAGTGCAGCACCGTGCTGCCGCGTTCCGCCAGGTCGATGCGTGCCGCATCGGCCTGGAGCAGGCGTGCCGCCTCGTCGACGGTGCGCTGCAGGATGGCATCGGCGCCGCGCATGGTGGTCAGCTGCGCCGCGATCTCGGCCAGTGAGCGCCCGGCCTCCACCTGGACGGCCAGCTCCTCCGTCTGTCGCCGGAGGTCGCGCTCGAGGCGGTCGACCTCGGTGATGTCGCGGATCGAACCGTGCGCGCCGATGCTCTTGCCGGCGATCACCGCCTCGCGACCGCGCAGCTCGACCGGGATCAGGCGTCCGTCGCGGTGCAGCAGCCGGTAGCGGTGCCGCTGCTCGCCGCTCTCGCCCTGCGCGACGCGCCAGCTCGCCTGGAACGTCTCGCGGTCCTCGGGCGCCACGATCGTCGACCAGTGACGGCCGATCAGCTCCTCCGGGCGATAGCCGCTCAGCGGCAGCAGCGTCTCGGACAGGTAGCTGAAGTTGCCCGCCCGGTCCGTGGCCCACACCACGTCGGGCGAGTGCTCGACGAGGTAGCGGTAGCGCTCCTCCGACTCGGCCAGCTCCTGCATGAGCCGCTGGTTGGCGAGCGTCACCGCGGCGTGCTCGGCGAGCGCCTTGAGCAGGCCGATCTGCGCCTCGTCGAATGGCTTCGGGTGACGGACGTATGCGCCAAGCGCACCGAGCGCCTCGCCGTCGGCAACGAGCGGGGCGACCGCCATGGCGCGCATATGCGCCTTGCGCGCGATGCTGTCCGCGCCGTCGGCATGCTGGAAGCCGCGGTCGCCCAGGTAGTCGGAGGTGGCGACCACCCGGCCGCGTGACACCGCGGTCCCGAACATCCCCTTGCCGACCGGCAGCTCGAGCTCGCGGATCAGCTTGGCGGCGACCGGATCACCGATGCCCGCGTCGGTCGCGCAGCGCAGCACGCCCGACTCGGCGTCGAGCAGGTAGATCATCGCGCCGTCCGCGTGCAGCAGCCGCGTCGCCTCCTCGACGGCGTGCTGCAGCGGGCCGACGAGCGGCGAAGCGACCGTTGAGCTCGGGGTGTCGATGGCCATCGCCCGGGCAGGATACGCGATCGATCTTCGAGCGGAAAACGGCCGATTTCGGAGGGTCGTCTACGTCATCTGCCGCAGGTTCTGCCTGCGTCGCTTGCCGCGTCGAACGTCCGCCGCGTGCCCGATTCGGTCGCCGGGCCCCGTCCGCAGACTCGTCACCAACGACGACGCCGATGGACGGCGCCGGCACCGCACTCATCAAGGAGGTTCGCAGTGAACACTGCAGCAACGAAGAGCCGAGCGACCGGCGCCCTGCTCACCGCGGCCATCGTTGGCCTGACCCTGTCGACGGCGTACATCCACTCCACGCTGGGTGGGCTGCTGTTCACCCTGAACGCGATCGGCTACGTGGTTGCTGCCGTCGCGATCGTGGTCGGTGCCGCCGCCCCGCATCCGTTCATCGCCCGCTTCAGCTGGCTGCCGCGGATCGGCCTGATGGGCTACGCGATGGTCACCATCGTCGGCTGGGCGATCCAGGGTCCGTACTACTCGACGGCCTACATCGCCAAGGCGATCGAGGTCGGCCTGATCACCCTGCTGGTCCTCGACAGCGTGCGCGTCTACGGCAGCCCGATGGCCATGGTGCGAGCCGCGTTCGCATCGGTCTTCCCCCGGCGGGCCGAGGCAGGGCCCGAGGCGGTCGCCCAGGCCTGAACTCCACTCCCCTCTCCTCCAACGGCGGGTCCGCAAGGGCCCGCCGTTTCTCCGTGTTCGCGTCGTTGCGCGTCCTTCGCGTCGGTGCGCCGCTCCGTCGCCAGATTCCACTCACCCGAGGCGTAACCCGCTCGGACGCTTCGATCGTCGTCAGATTCCGCTCTGGCAGGAGTTGGGCACGCGAATCGCAGGCGCGCTAACACCGTCGCCGGCAGCCACGCTCCGGCCGCGCACCGGCGGCGCACCGGCGGCGCTCCGCCCGCGCTCAGCGACTCCGCGGCCGAGCCCCGAGCGACCGTCCGAACCGCCTACCTCCGCGCCGGCGGGAATCTGACAACGCCGCGCCGGAAGCGCGCGCGTTGACGACGCATCCGGGCGTTCGGACCGGTCAGGCCGATGGCCGGCGGGCTGAGACCAGTTTGTGCTCC
>DASSTC010000071.1:0-4107 GCA_035708065.1 Candidatus Limnocylindria bacterium
GCATCGGTCACCAGCAGTCGCAGCACGAATGAGCCGTCCTGCTCGAAGAAGAACACATCGCGCGCCTTCTGCGTGTCGATGTAGGCGCCCAGCACGCGGAGTGCCTGCTCGTAGTAGTTGCCGATGTCGGCCTGCGGCACCCTCGAGTCGGCACCGGTGCGCGCCGCCGCCTGCTTGTCGAGCAGCTCGCCGATCTGGTCCTCGACGAGCTCGAAGGTCTGCTTCGTCAGCGAGCCGGATCCCTCGGCCCAGGCGCTCGTCTTCGGCTGGGCGAGGCCCTGCAGGATGAACCCGGCATCGAGCTCCAGGAAGAGGATCTCCTTGAGCTGTTCGCCATCGGCGTAGGCGCCGACCGTGCGCAGCACCTCTTCCCAGTCCTGGCGCGGGCTGCCGTCGTAGATGCGCATGCGGACCCTCCGTGATGGCGGCAGCGGTGCTCCTGCCAAGGCAAGGCAGGATACCCCACGACCTCAAGCGCCCGGCCGCTCAGCGACCGATATCGTTGCTCGCTGTCACGCCTTCGAGCGCCACGGCAATCTGCGCCGCCGTCCGCGCGTTGTTGACGATCAGACCGATGTTGGTCGTCAGCGTCCGACCTCCGCTGCGCTCGGCGACGCGGGAGAGGACGAACGGCGTCACGGCGCCGCCGGTCACGTGTTGCGCGCTTGCCTCGCGCAGGGCCTCGTCGATCCAGGTCTCGACCTCGTCGAAGGGGATCGCCAGCTCGGCGGGCGGTGGCTGGACGACCAGGATGCCGCCGGCACCCGGGATGGCGAGGTGCAGGCCGATGACGGCCGCCGCCTCCTCCGCGCTCTCCACCCGATGCGGCAGCGGCAGGCCACTGCTGGTGCTGTAGAAGGCCGGCAGCTCGTCGACCTTGAAGCCGATGACCGGCACGCGCCGCGTTTCGAGCAGCTCGAGCGTGGCCGGCAGGTCGAGGATCGACTTGGCGCCGCTGGAGACGACCGCGACCGGCGTCGCGGCCAGCTCGTCGATATCGCTCGACACGTCGTAGCTCTCCGAGGCGCCGCGGTGGACGGCGCCGATGCCGCCCGTGGCGAAGACGCGGATTCCGGCCATGTGCGCTGCACGCATCGTGGCGCTGACGGTCGTTGACGCGAGGCGCTTCTGGGCCAGGAGCGGCGCAAGGTCGCGAGAGGCGGCCTTGGCCGCGTCGTTCGACGGGTCGGCGAGGCGCTCGAGCAGGTCGCGGCCGGCGCCGACGACGAGCCGACCGTCATCGAGCGCGACGGTCGCAGGGGTGGCGCCCTCCTCGCGGATCGCGGCCTCGGCGTCGAGCGCGGTCTGCAGGTTGTGCGGCACCGGCAATCCCTGGGCGATCAGCGACGACTCGAGCGCGACGACCGCCTGTCCAGTGGCGAGGGCGTCGGCCACTTCTGAGGAAACTACCAGGCGATCCATCGCGATCAAGGCTACGGGATCGCCTGCTCGGACGCTCGCTCGCGGGCGACGCGTCCCTGCGCGCCGCCGATGCGCGAGACCGCCGCGCCGAGATCACTGGCGGCCACCATCGCCTGCCGCAGATCTTCAGCGGACGGCGGCCAGGTTGCGAGCGCGGCGAGCCCTTTGATCAGCGCGGCGGCGTACGCGTCGCCGGCACCGGTGGCGTCGACGACTGCTTCGGTGAGCACACGTGCCGGTACGTGCAGTGGGACCGGTGTGACTCCGAGCGCCGACGACCCTGCCGCACCCTCGGTCACCACGACAAGCGTGGCAAGATCGGCGCCGAGGTGCTCGGCCTCATCGCGGCTCAGCATCAGCACATCAGCGCGCGCTGTGGACAGCCTCTCGGCGGCTTCGGCGGCCTCGTCACCGGGTGGTACGGATCCGCCGCCGATGCTCAACCGCACGCTCGTTGTTCGCTGCGACAGCAATTGCGCGAGCGCAGCCCCGTTCGCGTCCCGCAGCGCGTAGCCCGAGACGTGAACCCAGCCGGCGTCAGCGATGAAGTCGGGCAGATCCTCGACCGCAAACGGCGCGCGGTCGCTGAGCATCGTCCGCTCCCCGTCCCCGTCGAGCAGGGCGATGACCGAGCCGCTGGCGGCAACCGGCATCGCGACGAGCTCGACGCCCTCGGCGTCCATGGCCTCGCGCAGGAACCGACCGGTGGGATCGTCGGCGAGGCCGGTGATGAGCCGCACGCGCGCTCCCCGACGGGCGAGACGCACGGCGACGTTGGCACCCTGGCCGCCGGGCGAGAGCCGAATGGCGGCCGGCGCGTCGGCGCCGAGCCGCATCGGTCTGGAAGGACGAACCGAGATGTCGAGCAGGCAGTCGCCGATGACCGCGATCAGCACGGCTTGCGGCTGGCGTAGCCCTCGTCGGTGCCGTGCCAGTAGGCGAGCTCGGGGTCGGACAGGCGCCAGCACAGCCAGATCGGCCGGCCGTCGCGCTCGCCGGGAAAGTCGACCAGGCCCATCTCGAGGTCGCGGAGCTGGACGCCCATCTCGGCGAGGTGCTCGAGCAGCGCCCGGATGGCGTCGCCGATGTCGCGGATCTCGCGTTCGTGGCGGTCGGCCTCACCGGCATGCGACGGGTCGCCGTTGGCGTTGAGCAGCTCGTGGAGGGCGACGTGGGCATCGTCCTGGCGCCGCTTCTGGACGGCGAGCTGGAGCAGGATGGCGCGCACCTGCGGCACCAGCGCGCGGGCTTCCTCGAGGCTGTAGACGTGCGGCTGCTTCACGATCGGGCGATGGTAGCAGCGGTCGTCCTAGGCTGGCCGTTTGCCGCCGTGGCAAACAACGACGGAGCTGAGGCAGATGCTCGCGTCTCCAGCGCCGTGGTTTGCTCCCACAGCAACGGACGACGAAGAAGGCCGTTTCCGGCGCCGATACTTGCTGCCCCGGCAAACGGCGCTCGCGAACCCCCGCATCCGCTCTGGTAGCATCGGCGCGCTTCTTTCGGCGGGCCTGCTCCGCGCCGCGACGGCGCCCGCCCACACCGCAGGAGGCTCAGCCATCCACGATGGCCGATGAACCGCGCCGCCATTCCGGCACCAACGACGAGGACGCCCCGACCGGCCTCGACCCGTACACCGAATTCCTCGACTTCGACCTGCCGAGCTACGTCGGCAGCGCCTCGTTCCAGAAGCTTCCCCTGCTGACCGATGCGGACGCACTGCACGATCGCCGTCCCGACGTCGCGATCATGGGCGCGCCGTTCGACGACGCCGTGTCGCATCGGCCCGGCTGTCGATTCGGACCGCGCGCCATCCGCGCGGCGACGTACCACTCCGGCTCGATCAACTCGCTGCAGCTCGACATCCAGCCCTTCGAGTGGCTGGACTGCGTCGATGCCGGCGACGCGCCGATCATCCCGGCCAACCTGGATCGCGGCCACGACGTGATTCGCCGCAAGGTGCTCGAGGTCGCGTTGGCCGGTGCCGTGCCGATCGTCCTCGGCGGCGACCACTCGATCACGTTTCCCTCGGCATCGGCCGTGGCCGAGGCGGTCGCGCCGCGACGCGTCGGGATCGTGCACTTCGACGCGCACGCCGACACGGCGAACTCCACCTGGGGCGTGCTTGCGTCGCACGGCACACCGATGCGCCGGCTCATCGAGTCCGGCGCGGTCGACGGCCGCAACTTCGTGCAGGTCGGACTGCGCGGCTACTGGCCGCCGCCGGCGACGATGGCCTGGATGCGCGAGCACGGCCTGCGCTGGCACCTGATGACCGAGATCGAGCAGCGCGGCGCCGAGGCGGTGATCGCCGACGCGATCGACGAGGCGCTCGACGGGCCGGAGGTGATCTACCTGTCGGTCGACATCGACGTCATCGACCCGGGCATGGCGCCCGGAACCGGTACGCCCGAGCCCGGCGGGATGCTGACCCGCGAGCTGCTGCGCGCCATCCGCCAGGTCGTCGGCCGCGTCGAGCTGATCGGGATGGACGTCGTCGAGGTGTCGCCGGCGTACGACGTCTCGGAGGTGACCGCCGCGGCGGCGCACCGCTGCGTGCTCGAGGCCATCAGCGCGCTTGCGTCGAAGCGGCGCGACTCGGGGTCCAAGCCGAATCCGACACGGACGCCGCGGGCCGCAGCCGAGGCCTAGCGCCGGTCACTTGACGGTGACGGTCTCCTCGGCGAC
>DASSTC010000072.1:0-16253 GCA_035708065.1 Candidatus Limnocylindria bacterium
GAAGTTGGCGTGCTGCGGCTCTCGACCGCCGCTCGCCCCGATCAGGGGGAAGGCGAACGTCGGCCCGAGCGCGACGATCGCGCCGAGCACGTGAAAGAAGAGGAAGAATGCGACGAACGGCTGCATGAACGACCTCGGGGATCTGGCACCGACCAACTGGTCGGGCGACATTCTGCACCCGTGGGTCAGCGGGGGGAAGCCCCCTGGCTCGAGCGATCGCCCGCCGCAGCCGTCGCCGAGCTGGCTTCGGCGATGAGCCGCTCGAGCACGGTGAAATCGACCGGCTTGACGAGATGATGGTCGAAGCCCGCCTCGTCCGAGCGAATCCGGTCCTCGGGTTGCCCCCAGCCGGTGAGCGCGACGAGCGACATCTGCCTGCCCCATGGCTGGGCGCGTATGGCCCGCGCCACGGCGTGGCCGTCCATGCGGGGCAGGCCAATGTCCAGGAAGACGATGTCCGGCCGCAGCGACTCGGCCGCGGCGACGGCGCTCGCGCCATCGTTGGCGATGTGCGTCTCGTTGCCCGTCAGCTGCAGCAGTTCGGCGAGCGACTCGGCCGCGTCGTGGTTGTCGTCGACGACCAGGATGCGCAGCACGCGTGACGCGATCGGCCGATGGGAGTGAACCGGCGAGCGCACGGGTCGGGGAGCGTCGATGAGGATCGGCAGCCGCACGACGAACTCGCTGCCCTTGCCGCGCCCCTCGCTGTGCGCCTCGATCATGCCGCCGTGCAGCTCGACCAGCCGGCGGGCCAGCGTCAGACCGATGCCAAGGCCCCCCTGCGTTCGCCGCGCGCCTTCCGCGCGCGTGAACATCTCGAACACGATCGCCAGGTCGCGGGCGTCCATCCCGATCCCGTTGTCGCGCACCGATACGACCGCGTCGCTCCCCTGCCGCTCGACGCTGATCCGGATCTCGCCCTTCGGCTCGGTGTACTTCGCCGCGTTGCGCACGAGGTTGGTGAACACCTGGGCCAGGCGCACGGCATCGGCCTGCAGGTAGATCGGCTCAGGCGGCAGGCTGACCGAGAGGTCGTGCTCCATCGCATCGGCCAGCGGGCGCGAGGTCTCGATCGCCTGGTTGATGATCGTCGCCAGCTCGACGCGCTCCGTGCGCAGCTCGAGCCGGTTGCGGGTCACCCGCGAAACGTCGATCAGGTCGTCGACGACCCGGCTCAGGTGGTGCAGCTGGCGCTCGAGCACGCCGCGCGCGTGGTCGATTGCCGCCTTGTCGTCCGGCGCCATGCGCATCACGCGCAGGGCGTTGTGCATCGGTGCCAGTGGATTGCGGAGCTCGTGGGCGAGCATCGCCAGGAACTCGTTCTTGCTGCGATCGGCCTGGACCAGCCGCTCCTCTGCCTCGGCGCGATCGCTGATGTCGACGAGGACGTTCACCGCGGCCACCACGTTGCCGGCTTCATCGTGGATCGGGTTGGCGTGGGCCAGCACGGTCAGTCGACTGCCGTCCGGCCGCTCGACGACGATCTCCTCGCCGTTGTACGCCCGGTCGTCGCGGATGGCGCGGCCCATCGGGCAGTCCTCCGCCTCGAGCGGGGTCCCGTCGGGGCTGGCGATGGCCACGCAGCCGCACCATCGGTCGGCCGGGTCGTTCAACTTCGGGGCTCGGCCCCAGACCTCGACGGCGCGCTCGTTGAAATAGGTGATCAGGCCGTCGGCATCGCACGTGTAGGCGCCCGCCGGGAGGTGCTCGAGCAGCTGTCGCAGCTCGACGTCAGATGGCCGGGTGGTGTTCGTGTGCCAGTCGAAGCGACTCGACGGCCGGGTGTCGGCGGTGGGTTTTGAAGCGACCATGGAAACCTTGCTCGGTTGGCGCGGCAGGGCGAAGCACGATCCCTGCTGCACGATCGGTGCCGCCCACACTCGAAGTGCCATCGCCGATGTGGTCGTCTACGCTTGCGCCGATGGCCCGCCACCGGATCGCCGCCTACCTCGAGATCGGCCCGAAGCGGACGTTCGCCGGGGCGCTCGAGTGGCCCGGCTGGTGCCGTTCCGGGCGGACCGAGGAGGCGGCGCTCGAGGCGCTGCTGGCCTCCGCCGGACGGTATGCGAACGCCATCGGCGGCGCGCTCGGATTCGAGCTGCCGCCCGACGTTAGGCTGCTTGAGGTCGTCGAGCGACTCGCCGGTGGAGCGGCGACCGATTTCGGTGTGCCGGGGGAGGCACCGTCGGCGGACGATGAGCCGCTGGATGACGCCGAGCTGACGCGCCAGATCACGCTGCTGAAGGCGGCGTGGCGCGCGCTCGATCATGCCGCCGCCGAAGCCGAGGGCCGAGAGCTGCGCAAGGGGCCGCGCGGTGGCGGGCGGACGCTTGGCAAGATCGTCGGGCACGTCAGCGAGGCCGAGCGCGCGTATCTCGGCCAGCTCGGCAGCCGCTCCCCGGCCGACGGTTCAACCTCCGAGATGCGACGCCTGATGGTCGAGGTGCTGCGCGCGCGTGCACGAGGCGAACCGCTGGCCGATCCGCGCAACACGCGGACGCCGTGGTCGCCGCGCTATTTCGTGCGCCGCGCGGCCTGGCACGCGCTCGACCATGCCTGGGAGATCGAGGACCGCGTGGCGGGCTGAGCGCTCAGGCCGAGACCGCCTCCGACGTCTCGGCCGGCGGCTCGGCCGGCGGATGGGTCGCTTCGGTGGCCGAGCCGCCGGTCAGCTCGTCCATCCAGGCGACGAACGGCTTCGCGCCGAGCGATTCGAAGATCCGGCGGCTGGTCTGGGCCGCCTCGGCCACTTCCGGTTCCGAAGGGTCGAGCACCGTCGCCATCAGCAGTCCGGCCAACGCCTCGTCCCATGGCAGCTGCAGGTCGCGCCATGCGCGCAGCACCCGGCGGAACATGGCCTGAGCGTCAGCGGTGTTCCCCTCGAGCGCCAGGATTCCGGCTCGCACCAGGTCGAATCGCGACTCGATCGCGCGGCCGAAGGCGCCCGGCGACGTCTCCGCCACGGCCAGGTCCCGTTGGGCCTCGTCGGAGTTGCCTGAGAGGATGCTCATCAACGCCGCCGGCACGTACGCCTCGACATCGCTCTCGTCGAGCGCCGACTCGTGGTAGTGCTGATGCGCATCGGCCAGCCGGCGCTGAGCCAGCGCCTGCTGCCCGAGCAGGTCGGCGCGCGTGGCGCGTTGCACGGCATTCTCGCTGCCCGACACCAGCTGCTCGATCTCGGCGGACATCCGCGAGGTGTCCTCGCCGCGCAGGTCACCAAACGCCATCTTTGCGCCCAGCAGTCGCGCGCGGTGTCCGGCATCGTCGACGGTCGTCAGCGTCTCGTCCAGCAGGCCCTCGCTCCAGCGCCAGTCGCCGGTGCGAATCGCCACGCCCGCCGCATTCGTCACCAGCAGGGCACTGGTGGTGCCCATCCCCAGCCGTCGGGCCTGCTCGATCCCGGCCTGCAGCGTGGCGAGGCAGGCGCGCGGGTCGATGAGCTCCTCGGCGAACGTGGCGTTGATGTAGGCGCGGACGGCGACGCTCGGCCGGTCGAGCTGCTCAGCCAGAGCACCCCCCGCCTTGATCAGGGCGAGTCCCTCGCGATTGCGACCGAGCCGGCCGAGGCTCGTTCCCTTGGTGATGAGCAGATCGGCGATGAGCTCGGGCAGGTTCGAAGCCTCGGCGGCGGTGAGCGCGACGTCCGCCAGCGAGACAGCCTGCTCGTGATGCTCGGTCATCATCATGGCTCGTGCGTGCTGCGAGTCGAACCCGATCCGGTCCGGAGCGCCTCGCAGGTCGGCGAACTCGCCGTCAGCCGTTTCGAACAGCGGCAGCGCCTCGTCGCCGCGGAAGCTCACCACCAGCGCCGTCAGGCGGCCGGTCGTGGCGCGCAGCGCCCCGGCACGATCGCCCGCTGACTGGTGCAGCTCGCGCGCACGATCCCAGTGCTCGATGGCGGCATCGAACTGACCGGCGAGGTGCGCCGTGCGACCGGCCGCCTCCTCGAGCTCGGCCCGCTCGACGGGATCCTTCGCGACCTCGATGGCCATGTCCAGGAAGCGCAGCGCCTGCTTCCACGTGGCGAGGGCCGCGGCACGGTCGGCCGCTGCCTTGAGCGCGATGCGCGCCTGGACGGCGAGCGCAGCGGCATCGGGCCCATCTCCAGCGTTGCGATAGGCCGCCAGGTAGTGGCCGGCCAGGGCGCCGGCCAGCTCATCGGTCTCGAGCGACTCGAAGAAGCGGGCAGCCGCCATGTGCCGCGTCTTGCGGTCGCGGTGCGCCAGGGTGTTGTAGGCGACCTCGCGGATCAGCGCCTGGACGAAGGCGTACTGCCCGCGGTCGGGCGAGCGCGGGTCGGCCCGCAGCACGAGGAGCTCGCGGCGCACCAGCGAACGCAGCCGCGGTTCGAGCTCGGCCGGCTCGCTGCCGGCAACGGCGGCCAGGGCCTCGGGCGTGAAGCTCTGGCCCAGCACCGCGGCATCCTGGACGAGCGACCGGTCGCCCGGCTCCAGGCTGTCGAGACGCGCCGAGATCAGCGCGGTCAGCGTGTCGGGCACCGCGAACGATGAGAGATCTCCGGTCGGCACATAGACGCCGTCCTTCTCGGTCAGCCGCCCCTCGCCGACGAGCATGCGCACCGTCTCGACCGCGTACAGCGGCACACCGTCGGCCCGATCGATGATCGCCTGCGTCGCCGCGTCAGGCAGCCCCGGCACCAGGCCGGCGAGCAGATCGCGCATGGCCGATTCGGGCAGCGGCTCCAGGAAGATCGAACGGAACTGGCGCTGGCCGGCTCCCCAGGTCGGTCGCTTCTCGAGCAGCTCCGGACGCGCCATCGTCACGAGGCAGATCGGCAGGTCGCGCGTCCACTCGAGCAGGTGGTCGATGAAGTCGAGCAACCCCGCATCGGCCCAGTGGAGGTCCTCGAAGGCGAGCAGCACCGTGCCGTCGCGCGCCATGCGCTCGAAGAACGTGCGCCAGGCCGCGAACAGCTCCTCCGGCCGATCCGGCACGTCACCCACGCCCAGCAACGCCAGCATGGCCGGCTCGATCCACTGCCGTTCGGCCTCGTCGGGAACATGGGTCGCCATCATGTCGGCGATCCGTGCTCGCGTCGTCGCCTCATCGTCCGTCTCGGCCAGGCCCGCCCGCCCGCGCACCATCTCGCCGAGCGCCCAGAAGCTGATCCCTTCGCCGTAGGCGGGGCTGCGGCCAGAGTGCCAGAAGATCTGCTCCTCGACGCCGTCGATGTACTTCAGGAACTCCCAGGCCAGCCTGCTCTTCCCGATGCCCGCCGGACCGATGATCGACACGAGCCGCGGGCGGCGCTCGCGTCCCGTGGCGTGCAGCGCTTCCTTGAGCGCGCGCAGCTCCTCGTCGCGGCCGACGAACGGCGCCTCGAGGGTCTCTGACCGATTCCTCCCGCCGCGCTGCGCCACCACGCGGACCGCCCGATGCGCCGGCACCGGGCTGGCCTTGCCCTTCAGCGTCGCCTCCCCGACCGGCGTGAAGACGATCGAGCGCTCTGCGGCCCGAACGGTCGACTCGCCGGCGAGCACGGTGCCCGGTTCGGCGACGGATTGCAGCCGCGCGGCGGTGTTCACGATGTCGCCGGCCACCATCCCCTGGTTCGTCGCGCCGATCGTGACCGCCGCCTCGCCGGTCAGCACGCCGCCGCGCGCCTGGATGCCGGGCGCCAGGGACGGGACCGCCGCGACGAGGTCGAGTGCGGCGCGCACCGCTCGCTCGGCATCGTCCTCGCGCGCCGTCGGCGTGCCCCACACCGCCATGACGGCATCGCCGATGAACTTCTCCACCGTCCCGCCGTAGCGCTCGATGATCTCGCGCGCCGTGTCGAAGTAGCGGGTCAGCGTCTCGCGGACGTCCTCCGAATCACGCTGCTCACTGAACGTCGTGAAGCCGACGAGGTCGGTGAACAGGACCGATACGAGCCGGCGCTCGGCCACCGGTGCAGGCGTCGTGGCCGGCGCGGCTGGCGCCGGCTGTGCCGTGGGGGCGGCGCTCGACGACGGGGCGCTCGCGCCCTGCAGCGGCGTCGCGCATTCGCCGCAGAACTTTGCGTCGGGCGAGTTGCTCGTGCCGCACGACGGGCACACGACGGCCAGCGGAGCAGCGCATTCCTTGCAGAACTTGCGGCCTGGCTCGTTCTCCGTGCCACATTGCGAGCAGCGCACCACGACTCCCTCGGACGAGTGTTGCGGCGCCTACTCTAGCGCGCCCGCGCCAGCACCCACGCCTGCACCGGCTCGCGCTTGCCCGTGACGCGTACCAGGTCGAGCGGGTCGCCGGGTGCGCAAAGGGCGACAGGCCGATCCGCGCTACTGCGTGACGGCATCCGCGGCGGCCGTTCGATGCGCCACGCCACGCGCGGTCCGCAGCGATCCGGCTTCATGGCGCAGCCGCTCGGCCAGCGCCCCGGCGCCGCGCGCCAGGAGGAACTGCACGCCCTCGTCGGCCACGGCGTCCGCTTCGGGGAAGCGCCCGGCGGCCAGGCTGCCGAGAATGATCGCCATGACGGCGCGCCACAGCAGCACGCCGATCTCATCGGCCACCGCGAGGACGGCGATCACGCTGCCACGCAGGTCCTCGGGGACGCCCGGCCGATCGAGACGCGCTTCACCGAGCGCCAGCAGGCCGGCCGAGATGGCGGCCTCGACGCATGTCACGATCCTGCCGGCAATCTGTGATTCGGGCACCAGCGCGGCGATGGCATGCAGGACGGCGACGTCGCCGCGCATCAGCGCAGCCGCGACTCCCCAGCTGATCGTCCAGCTGCCCTGTTCGCCCCGCCACGTCGGCTCGAAACGCTCGATCGCCGCACCATAGTCGCCGGCGAGGAACTCGACGAGGCCGGCGCTGCCTGCCGCGGCCTCCGACGCCTGGCTTGACGTCCCGAGCAGATCAGTCACTTCGCCGATGAGTGACCGAGCTTCGTCGATCGATCCGCGCAGCGCTGCCCGGTTCGCGGTCTCCATCAGATACCAGCGGCGGAAAAAATCGGTTGCCTCCGCCATGTGGGCGCCAACCTCGTCCAGCCAGGCATCGATATCCCCCGCCTCGAAGGACGTCGCCAGCAGCACGCCGCTGAACTGATCCTGCCAGCCTCGGGCGCCGAGCCGCTTCGCGATGTCGTAGCCCTCGGCCGCGATCGCCAGGCTCGCACGGATGTCGACGACGGCGATGCTCAGCAGGTTGTTGCGCGCCCGCATCCGCGCATTCGGCTTCGCGCCGCGGTCGGCGACCTCGATGGCACCGCGCAGCACGACATCCGCCTCCGCGAGTCGCCCGACCATCTGGAGCGCCGCACCCTTCGATATGAGGGTCTCGAGCACCAGATCCTCATCCGCGGCCGCTACCGGTGAGCTGAGCACTCGATCCGCATGCTCGATCGATTCGCTTCCCGCTCCCTGGAGCATCAGCGCGCGCGACAGCTGCGCCGCCGCCCGGCCGTGCTCGACCGATGGCGGGAGGTCGGCCGCGGCGTCCAGCGCCTCACGCAGGATCGGGATGGCGGTCCGATCGCCGTGCTGCGACATCTCGACCTCGGCGCGCAGCGCCTGTCCGCGCAGCTCGCCGAGCCGGTCGCCCGTCGCCCGATGCCGGGCCACGGCGGCCATGGCGTGCTCTGCGGCCAGGTCGTATCGGTTCGGCGGAATCGCCGCCTGCGCGGCACGTTCCTCGAGCACGGCCAGCTCCGCCGGGTCGGTCGTGATCTCGATTGCCTGCTCGAGATGCTTGATCGCCGCATCCCACGCGTGCAGCTCGACGGATCGGTCGGCCGCCGCGCGCAGGGCGATGCGCGCCTGTGCCGCCAGCGCATCGGCCTCCGGCCCCGCCGCGGTGGCTGTGTGCGCCGCCATGTAGTGGCTGGCCAGGATGCCGGCCAGCTCCTCGTCGCCGAGCGACTCGAAATGTCGCGCCGCTGCCAGGTGCAGCGCCCGTCGATCGGCCCGCGACAGCAGGCCGTGCGCGACCTCGCGCACGATGCCCTGCACGAATTGGTACTGGCCGCGCTCGGGAGATCGCGGATTCGTCTCGTGCAGCAGCAGATCGCGGCGAACCAGGGCGGCGAGCCGCTCGCCGACCGCCTCCTCGCTGTCGCCGGAGACGCCGGCGAGCGCCGGAAGCGTGAAGCTCTGCCCCAGGACCGCGGCCTGCTGGAGCAGCGTGCGATCCGCAGGCTCGAGGGCATCCAGGCGCGAGGCGATGAGCGCCTGCAGCGTCTCGGGAACCGCCAGGTCCCGCACCTTGCCTGTGAGCTCCCAGTGCTCACCGTCGCTGGTCCGCCGCAGCTGCCCGAGGTCGATGAGCATGCGGACGGTCTCGACGGCATACAGCGGGATGCCCTCGCTGCGGCTGATGATGGCGGCCAGCGCGTCCTGCGGGATTCGCGGCACCAGGCCGCGGATCATCGCCGCCACCTCGTCCGCCGGCAGCGGCTCGAGCTGCATCGTCGACGCGCTCCGCACGCCACTGCCCCACCCCGGACGGGAGTCGAAGAGCTCCGGCCGCGCGAGGGTGACGACGAAGATCGGCAGGTTGCGGGCGTTGTCGAGCAGCGCTTCGATGAAGTCGAGCAGCCCCTGGTCGGCCCACTGCACGTCCTCGAAGACGAGGACCGTCGGACCCTGCTCGGCGAGCCGCTCGAACGGCACGCGCCACGCGGCAAAGAGCTCCTCGCGGCTGCCCGATGGCATCGGTCCGAGAGCCAGCAGCCCGGCCAGGCGCGCTTCGACCCAGGCGCGCTCGGCCGCGTCAGGGAGCAGCTCAGCGAGCGTCTGTCGCAGCTTGGCAAGCGAGGCTGCCTCGTCGTCGCTCTCGGCGATGCCGGTGCGCTCGCGGACCATCTCGGCCAGCGCCCAATAGCTGATCCCCTCGCCGTAGGCGGGCGAGCGGCCGGTGTGCCAGAAGATCGTGTCGACGAGTCCGTCGAGGTACTTCTCGAGCTCCCACGCCAGCCGTGACTTGCCGATGCCTCCCTGGCCAACGACGCTCACCAGCCGCGCCTTGTGCTCGCGCTCGGTGGCATGGAAGAGGTCCTTGAGCAGCCGCAGCTCCTCGTCGCGGCCGACGAACGGTGGCTCCAGGCTCTCGCTGCGCCGCTCGCCGCCGCGCAGCGAAGTGACCGATATCGCCCGCCAGGCCTGCACCGGCGCCGCCTTGCCCTTCAGCTCCAGCTCGCCGACCGGTTCGAAGCCGATCGCCTTGGCCGCGGCACGATACGTCCCCTCCCCGACATAGACCGATCCGGGCGGTGCCGCCGACTGGAGCCGCGAGGCGGTGTTCACCAGGTCGCCGCTGACGATGCCCTGGTTCGTAGCGCCGAACGTGACCGCTGCCTCGCCGGTGAGGACGCCGGCCCTGGCGCGTGCGGGGCTGCGTTCGTCGAGCGCGGGCACGGCGCCGACGAGGTCGAGGGCGGCACGCACCGCGCGTTCCGCGTCGTCCTCGTGAGCCGTCGGTGCGCCCCACACGGCCATCACGGCGTCGCCGATGAACTTCTCGACCGTGCCGCCGTAGCGCTCGATGATCGTCCGCGCCGTGTCGAAATAGCGGCCCAGGAAGTCGCGCGTGTCCTCGGCGTCGCGCTCCTCCGAGGCCGTCGTGAACCCGACGAGGTCAACGAACAGGACGGAGACGAGGCGGCGCTCGGTGGCCGACGTCGCGGCGGTCGCGGCGGTGGTCGCGGTTGCCTCGTCGCCGCCTGGCGCGGCGTTGCGGCGCAGATCGAGCCCGCACTCGCCGCAGAACTTCATGCCGGCCGCGTTGGCGGTCCCGCAGCGCGGGCAGGCGGTGGCCAGCGCGGTTCCGCATTCGCCGCAGAACTTGCGGCCAGCCTCGTTCTCGGTCCCGCAGGTCGGGCACTTCACGCGGCGCACTGTACGCCGCGCGCGTTTCGGTGTGAACCCGCGGGTCTCGCCAGGCCTCCGCCGACACGCCACGGGAGGCGCCGTGTCGGCGGGGTCGCGGTGGGCCGGTCGCCTCCGGGTTCCGGCTCCGCGTGGGCAGCAACTAACGGCGACGCAGACGCGTGAATCGGCCGCTTCTTGGCCGAGACGATGGGCTGCTAGCTCCGCCTCTCCAGCTCGGCGACCCACTCCTCGAGCCGCGGCACGTGCTCCTCGAGATGCTCCGGCCCGGCTTTGTGGACCCAGAACCTCGCCGCCGGCGTGATCTCGGGCAGCTCGGCCCACGCGTTCAGCAGCTCCCGCCGGCCGGCCTCCGCCTGGACGTGCACCACTTCCCACGGAATGTCGTGCATCGCGGCCAGATATCGCGCGTTCTCCGCATCGATGTCGATCTCGCCCTCGCGATACGTGCCGGCCGCGATCTGGCGCAGCATTGCCGCGCCGGCCGCCATCCACGTTCCGAGGTGCGCGACGGCATCCTTCGCCGTCCAGCCTTCCTCGAAGTAGCCCGCGACATCGGCCATCTCGGGCGTGATGCGATTGATGACCCGGTGCAGCCGCTGCCAGGCCTCGGCCTCACCGGGCAGCTCGCGCGTATCGGTCACGGCCTCGTCGTTCACCCGGCGATGATAGTCGCTGGCGTGAACGACCTGCCTACCGGCGACGAGACGCGCCGCTGGGGACCGCCGTTCTCGGGCGCGCGCGGCGCACCCGCGGCTCAGAGCCTGTGAATGAAAACGGGCGTCGCTTGCCTCTCGGCGCAGGTTGATCAAGGATCGAAGGGTGATCACCCCGAGACGCCAGTTCCACCTGGGCATCAGGGCACTGCCGTGGATCCTTGCCCTGGCCGGAGTCCTGATACCACTGATCGGGAGCGGCTTCGCGCTCTGGCCGTTCGCGGTAGGTTGGCTGATCGTGTTGGCGCTCGCGTGGGCAGTCGGGCGGTCGATGTTGCCGACACGCACGCATCGCATCGCGGCGGCGGTGATCGCCATTCCCGTGCTCCTGCTCCTTGCCTGGGAAGGCGGCTGGTGGATGGTGCCGGCCGACATCGCCTGGTTGGCCGTCTCGGTTGCTGAGCGGCCGGACCAACAGCGAGCCGATACCGCGTCCTAAATCAAGGCGGGATCGCGCGCAGTCGGGTGAAGAGGTAGCCGACCGAGGCGACCTCCAGCCAGGCGCGGGCACTGGCCTCGGTGCCCTCGTAGCATCGGGAGAGTCGCCGCCAACGGCCGAGGTGCGCGAAGGCGTGCTCGACCTTGTAGAGCGGGAACATCGGAGTGAAGGCCTTGGTGCCCTTGGGTGGCGTTTTGATGTCGAGGTTGAGCTGGCGGCGGGCAGCGAGCTTGGCCAGACCGCGATAGCCGCGGTCAGCGACGATGCCGGCCAGGTTGGGGAAGTCGGCCAGGTGATCAGCAAGCAGCTCGCGGCCGACGCTCACGTCGTGCGGCTTGGCCGGATCGACCCGCACCGCCAGTGGCAGGCCCAAGATCTCGACCAGGATGCTGCGCTTGGTGCCGAAGGTGCGACCACCTCGGCCGCCGGCGCTGTGGAAGGTCGGTCCGCCACGGCCACCGCGCACGGTCTGGGCGTCGATCATCACCATCGTCGGCTCAACGTGCGGCCGCTTCTTCTCGCGGATCTTCCGCGCCAGCCGGGTCATGGCCTTGGCCCAGACGCCGTTTTCGCGCCATCGCCGCCACTGCTGCCAGACGGCCTCCCAGGGCGGATACCGCGCGGGCAGGTAGCGCCACTGGCAGCCCGTCCGGGCCAGGAACAAGATCGCATCGACCATCTCGCGGCGGTCGTAGCGCGCCGGGACGCCGCGCCGCCCCTGCGGGTCGAAGAGGTCCTTGACGAGATCCCACTCGTCATTGGTCAGCTCGATCATTGCCCCCATGAACGGGAGCGTGAAGCTCGATTGCGACAGGTTCTATGGCACGAACGGGCTACTTCGTGCGAGAAATTTCATTCACAGGCTCTCAGTCGTTGCGACGGCGAAACTGGGGCTCGACGGATGCGGCCTCGAAGGTTGCGCCGTCGGCCTCGGATCCCCAGACGCAGATGCGATCGCCCGATCGCGCGTATGGCTCCCCGGTGGGTCCGATGAGCACCGCGTCGGGCTCGAACCGAACTTCCCAGCCTTCCGGATACCGGACGGTATGGCGTTGACCCTCGGCATCGGTCAACCATGTGGAACCCCCCTCGAAATCAGCGTCACCCCCGAATGCGCCGCAGAGTGTGCGGCCTGGGCTCGACTGCATCGGGCTCCTCTGTGGTGTTGAAGTCGTTCCGAGCGGGCACTCAATGTCAGAACGAATGGGTTACCGAAGCCGGAGTTCTCGATTCCTTTCTACGGCCACTGGCCCTGGCCACTACTCGCCAGCGCGAGCGCAGCGGTGAGAACGGTCGTCAGCGCGGCGAGGGCGGCCGCCGTGAGGACGGAGAGAGAGCGTCGCAGGTTCCGTTGTCGCATGAAGGACCTCCTCCAGGCCCGCTCGGAACGCTGCGCGGCATAGCGTAGCTGGATTCAAATAGCGGTATCAAGTATTCCTAACAGGTCCGATTACGAAACGGCCGGGCCAATGCGCAACCGCGGGGTAAACTGCGCGAGATGGCACCGTCCCGCGCCTCCACCAGGCCACGCGTCGATACGCCCGTCGCCCGCCGGCTGCGCGACCTCCGCACGCGCGCCGGGCTTACCCAGGCGCAGGTGGCGGCGGGTCGATATACCAGCGCTTACATCAGCGCGCTGGAGAACGGCTTGGTGCGTCCTTCGATGGCGGCGTTGACCCATATCGCCGCTCGACTGGACGTCGGCATCGACGAGCTGGTTCGGGAACAGGGGGGGAGATGGGATCGGCTGGAGGCAGATCTGCAGCTGGCAGCCGGCAATTGGGACGTGGCGCTGGCGCGCTACGACACGTTGCTCGACCGCGCCGCTTCGCAGCTGGATCGCGCCCTGATCCAGACGGGCAGAGCCGAGGCGCTGTGCCGCCTGAATCGAGCGCGCGAGGCAGTCACTGATGCCGCTGCAGCGTACGAGTCGCTCATGCGAGCCGGCGCATCAGTGCAGGCGGCGAGCGCCGGCTACTGGCTCGCATTCGCCAACTACCAGCTCGACAACCTGGTCGAGTCGCGCGCCATCGCCCACCAGCTCCTCGCCGAAGTGCGCGCGGGGCTCGCAGTCCAGGACGACTTCAAGGTGCGGCTGTTGGTGGCACTCGGCCTGATCGAAAGCTGGGATGGCGAGCATCAGCGGGCGCTCGCATTTCTGGAGGAGGCCCGCGCGCTCACCGATGGCATGGACGACCACCGCCGCGCGCGCTTTCTCTTCACGCTCGCTCGAACCTTTGCGGAAAGCGGTGACCACGAGGCGGCGCTGCAGAACGGCATGCGCGCGCTCGCGCTGTTCGAAGCCATCCAGTCAACGGCAGAGGCCGGCGTGCTGCGCAATATCATGGCGCTGGCATACCTGCAGGCCGGAGACTCAGAGCGCGCTGGTCAGTTCGCCGACGACGCGCGGAACACGCTCGAGCGGCTCGACGATCGCCGCAACCTTGCGCATGTCGCCGAAACCCAGGCGCAGATCGCCCTGGCCACGAACGACCGCGCCGGCGTCCACCGCTACGCGCTCGAAGCTCTCGATCTTGCACGCTCCACGAACGACGTCCAGGCCGAGGCCGGCGCGCTGCGGAGCCTGGCTCGCGAGCGGAGGACCGCGGACCCCGAGGCGGCTGAAGGACGATATCGGCAAGCCGCGGACCTCCTGCGCCGATCCGGGCCGCGACGCCTCCTCCAGGAGCTGCTCCGCGAGTGGGCCGAGCTACTCACCGAGCAGGATCGTCATCAAGAGGCGGTCGAGCTGCTACGGGAGGCCCTGGACCGCTAGGCCGCGCGGATCACCGATCCGATGCAGCTGAGCCAGTCGGCAGTCCTCGGAATCGTTCCTCTCAGTGAGCGCGGGTCAGGCGGATGACCGGGATCGCTCGATCCACCTTCGACAGGTACGCGACGTATTCCGGCGCCTCGACCGCGATGCGCTCCCAGGCGGTGTCCAGCGCATCGCCGGTCACCCGTTCGGCGCGGACGGGCACGCGCGTGCCATCGGCCAGCACGACGGTCGCCTCACGGTGCACCTCGAGGTTGCGCACCCACGCGGGATCGGTCGGTGCACCGCCCTTTGAGCCCATCACCAGCCAGGCATCGATCCCGTCGTTGAGGTACCCGAGGATGGCGCGGCGACGCTCGCAGGATTTCGCGCCGGTCGTCTCCAGGACAAAAGCGTGCAATCCGCCGCGGGTGAAGAGCTCGCCGGGCCGTTCCCAGTTGACCGGGTCACCCGGTCGCCATCGCGTCTGTGTCATGCCCCGACTCTAGCGCTTGCGGGGCTTGGGCTCCTTGGGTGGCATGGTCCGCACGAACTCCGCGGCGCGCTCGACCCAGCCGCGCAGCGCACCGGCATCCGCCGCAACCTCGGCCGGCACCAGCAGGTAGCCGGTCATGGGGCGCCCGGGCATCGGCTCGAAGGTCGACCAGCCGGCATCGAGCTGCGACGCGAGATCGGGCTTCGGCAGTCGCACCAGGATCGCGTCGCGAAACGTGCCGGCAACCATGTTGCCGCCGATGAACGCCGCCGGAAAGCCGAACATCTTCCGTTCCTCGACTCCTTCAATCCCCGCGACCGCCGCGTGGAAGCGCTCGGCGACGGCTTCCGGCGTCTTCGGCCACTGCTCCCCGGGGATCATCGGGCTCTCCTCTCGCGGTTCACGGTGAGACCCACGATTCTCGACACGACCAGCGCCACGTACAAGAGCCCCGCGAGCTGCTCGATCATCACCAGCCCACGCGCCTGGGGCAGGACCGGCGCGACGTCGGAGAGGCCGGTGCTGGTCAGGTTGCTGAACGACAGGAAGAGGAGCTCGACCCAGGTCCGCGGCAGGTCCGGGTTGACTGCGGCGATGAACGAGCCGGGCCATGCGATCTGGATGGCGACGTAGAGGTAGGCGAAGGCCCAGGCGACGACGGTGAACGTCGCGCCGGTGGCCCACAGCTCGTCGGGGGTGACCCATCGGTCGGCGAACATGTACCGCAGCAGGCCGTAGGTCGTGTAGAAGTAGAAGGCGCCGTGGAGCAGCGTCGACCACAGCAGCACGGTCTGGCCGGTCGGGTTCAGCGCCTCGGCGATCGTCAGGATCACGACGGGCACGCCGAGCAGCAGGGAGACCCAGGTGAGCGCCGGGGTGGTCCGCGTGGTCCACACCGCCAGCACCAGCACGACGAGCCCGAACAGCGAGACCATCGCCCGTCCCGTCGGCGACTCGCCCATGAACGGGTAGAGCACCACGCCGAGCAGCTGCGCGAAGAGCAGCACCGCCGACGGGTGGCGCCGTGCGCGGTCGATCCACTGGCCGATCACCGGCCGATGCTAGCCGCTCAGGGAAAAAGCCCGCGCACCTCGGCCACGACCGCATCCGACACCACGCCGGTCCCGCCCAGCACGAAGATGCGCACCGGGTCGATCGTTGTCAGCGCGCTCTTCGTTGGCGCGGGCAGCAGATCGGAGCGGGTGAGCAGCAGCGCGCCCCCGTACGCGCCGGCCGGCGGGTCGCCGGACAGGCCGTCGGGGAACGCCGTGCCCGAGGCGAGGTAGACCGTGCGCGGGACGGGCGTCAGCCCGTAGAGGTGCGAGGCGATCACCTGTGCGGTCGCGTAGCGGTCTGCCCCGGCCCAGCGCTCGAGACGAGCTGCGGAGGAAACGTAGCTCTTCAGCTGCGTGCCGACGGTGGTCGATACCGATCCCGTGCCGCCGAGGATGACGATCTTCGTCGGATGGAGGCGCGCCAGCTCCGTCTTGGTCGCCTGCGGCAGGCTTGCCGGGGTGGTGAGCAGGACCGGCCCGACGAAGCGGGGCGTGACCGCGCCACCGGCCAGCGCATCGGGGAAGTTCAGGCCGTTGGCGATGAACACGGTCGGCGTGTTCGGCCAGTCGACCGCCGCCGAGATCGCGGCCGCGGTCGCGTAGCGGTCGGGGCCGGCGAGGCGGTAGGGACCGCCGGCATCGGTCTGGTACGACCCGAGCTGGCTGAGCACCGCATTCGACACCACGCCGGTGCCGCCCAGCACGAAGATCTGTTGAGGCTTGAGCCGCTTGATCTCGTTCAGCGTCACCGTCGGGATGGACGTCGGCTTCACGAGCAGGAGTGGTGCGCCGAACTGCGCCGCGACGGCGCCGCCGGCCAGCGCATCGGGGAAGGAAAGACCGTTGGCGACGAACAGGTAGCGCACGTGCGGCACATAGGTCGCCGCCGAGATGGCCGCGGCCGTGGCGTATCGGTCCGCGCCGGCCAGCCGCCGGATGTCGGGCTTGCCGACGAC
>DASSTC010000073.1:0-12611 GCA_035708065.1 Candidatus Limnocylindria bacterium
GAGAACGTGAAGTTGTAGCTCGCCGGCTCATTGTCGGTCGCGACGTGCAGGTAGATCGCCTGGCGCACCGACGTGCCGTTCGGGTCCATCCGGACGAGCTGCCAGCCGAGCGGCGCGGTGATCTCCGGGGTGCCGCGCAGCGACAGCGACGCGAGCAGAACGTCACCGGGGGCCACGTTGGGCGCCGCGTTGACCTGGAGGCTGAATGTCTCGGCCGTGGAGGTCGACCGCTCGGAGCGCAGGAAGATGCCATTGCCCGGCACCGGGGTGGGGGTCGGCGTCGGCACCGGCGTGGCGGTCGCGCTCGGGGTGGCGGTCGGCGTCGGTGCGGTGCCATCGAGCGGGTCGAAGCTGTGCCAGTACAGGTCGCTGGCATCGTCGCCGGCGAGCACGAGCATGCCGGTCGCCGAGCTGACGTTGCCCTTGCTCGCGGTTGCGTTGTTGATGCGCGACGTGCCGGGATCGGCCATCACCGGCGTGCCGGCCCCGGTCGGGAAGGTGAGGTCGCTCATCGAGGCGCTCTTCTCGAAGATGATGCCGCCCACCTCGCCGGTCGGATTGCCGTTCGCCGGCCCGCTGGCGAACATGTGCACCATCTGGTGCTGCTCGTCGAGGACGACGATCGGCCGGGTATGCCCGTCGGCCACCGTGGCGAACGTGTGGCTCGACCAGGTGCCGCCGGTATCGCGCACCAGCAGCCGGATGAGCGCCGACGTGCCCGAGCTCTCGCCGGTCTTGACCGCCGCGTAGACGCGGCCGGAGGAATCGGCCTTCAGGTTGATGTGATCGTCGGCCAGGCCGGGGCCGCCGAGCGCGGTCTCCCGCGTCCACTGCCCGGGATCGGCCCCGTCGACGTGGGTCGCGAAGTACATCGCGTCGTCGTCCTCGTTGCTCCACATCAGGCCGATGCGGTTGCCGCCGAAGGCAATCAGGGAGGAAATGTCGTCAGCGCTGACCGCGGTGCCGCTGATCACCGGGGTGAAGGGCGATCCCCACGTCGCGTCGTTGCCGTTCAGCGTGTGATTGACGAAGACCCTGCTGTTGGCAGTCCAGGTCGCCCACAGCGTGCCGCTCGAGTCGCGATCGATGACCAGTGTTTCGCTGCTGACGTCATTGATCGCCACCGGGAAGCCGGGGTCCAGCATGTAGCCGCCAGCCGCATAGCTCAGCCGGTACAGGCTCGCCGGCTCGCCCGAAGACGAGGCGCCGCCGGTGAACTGGTGGGAGGCCACGTAGAGGTGGCTGCCGTCCCAGAGCACGTCGCTGCGCGACTGGTCGCGCGCGTCGAGCCGCATGCCCGTATCGGTCCAGGTCTGCGCCGTCCGGTCAAGCCGGAAGATGCCGAACGCCTTGTCCCCGGGGGCGAACATGACGGCCCACCACGAGCCGTCGTTGAACCACAGCTTGCTCTCGGGCTTGGAGCCCGTTGGGGCGAACCCGGGGTAGTAGTCGTAATCCCGGTAGCCGATGTCGCCGCTGGCGGCGCGACCGATCAGGGGGAAGGCGATGATCGCGGCAACGACCGCAGCAAGAACCAGAAGACGACGCAACGACGATCCCCCGTGTGGCTTGGCCGGGCGCAGGCCTCGCGCATGTCTACCACCGGCGGTCGGTTTTGTCCAGACCGATGCAGTCTGGGGCGGTGCGCGAACGCACCATCATGCGACGTCGTCGAGGTCGTGCCCCGCGGCGCGAAGCAGGCCGCCGACGGTGAGGCTCGAAAGCCGTCCGCGTGCGTGGAGCGCCGCCAGGCGGTCGAGCGTCAGCAGGCCGTTGAGAGCGGCCAGCGCGGGGCGCGGCGCGGCGGCGGAGCTGCCGAAGTACCCACGCAGGAACGCCCCTCGGCCTGACCGGACGGCGGACGGCAGCGGCAACCGGCCACCCAGCCGCGGCCCGAGCGCGATGCCGTCGAGCGCCGCCGTCATGGTCACCACGTCCTCGTAGGCCGGCGCGCGCCAACGGCCGAGCATGTCGAGGACCGCGAGCCTGCCCCCGTTGACGATCACGTTGCGCATGGCGAAATCGCCGTGGACCACCGCCAGCGGGAGATCCCCGGGCGTCAGCCGCCGAGCGGCGCTGGCGGTTCGCTCGGCGAGCTCGACTGTCCCGCGCCCGTGGGGTGCGTCCTGAAGGTATTCGCCCAGCCGGATCGCCAGCACCGCAACCTCCTCGGCGGTGGTGAGCCGGTCGTCGGCCCCGGGGGGTGGAGTGATCGCGTGGTAGGCGCGCAGCCAGGCGCCGGCGTGCTCGAGCGCTTCGTCCAGATCGCGGTCCGCGCGGAGCCGCAGCGCCGCGCGCTTCACCAACGCCCGCAGGGACTCGCCGTCGACCTCGCGCATGACCAGGGCATGCATCGGTTCGAGCAGGGCGACCGCTTCGACCGCCGCGAACCGCGCGTCGCCGATCGCGGCGAAGTGGCGTTGCGCCGCGCGTAGTGCGTCGAACTCGAACGTCGCCTTGCGATCGGCGGGAGTGGGCGGCACGCGCCGCGGTCGATCCCGGGGTAGCGCGGCATCGCGCCGCAGCGGAACCTTGACGACCAGGCGCATTGGCTCAGGGCCGTCGGTCCGATAGCGGTACAGGCGCGAAGCGGCACGCGCCGTGAAGCCGATGAGCTCGACGTGCGCCCCGAGGCGCTCGGCAAGCTGCACCTCGATCCGGGTGCGCTCGGGCTGTGGCGGCGTCTCGCGCGGCATCGGCTAAGCATCGGGTGCGGCGGTGCCTCGCGTCCAGCCGATCCGGCGTGCGGCTGTCTGTCCGCTAGGATTTGCGCGCCGTGAACTCCGTCGAGCTGCTCGTCCTTGTCCTTCTCGTGGCCGCTGCGCTGGCGGTGATCGGCGTCCGTGCGCGCGGCCCAGCCGGCCATCTGCCGTCGGTGCAGGTGTTGATCGGGTTGTTCATCGGCTTGCTGGCAGCCTTCGTGGTGCTGTCGCTGCAGACCGATCTGGTGCCCGACGACCTCGAGTGGATCGGGACGGCCGGACTCGGGGTGGTGCTCGGCGCGCTGATCCTGGCCGGCGCCTACGCCGCGTTCCGACGCTGAGCGCGGCGCGATGACCGAGCTGGCCGAGAACGACGAGGCGCCGGCGTACGAGCAGGACACCGCTCGCGAGCACATCCGCGGCTCGTCGCTGCTGCTCGTCGGTCGCTTTTTGGCATTGGCGCTCGGCGTCGTCACCGACGTCCTGCTCGTCCGCTACCTGAGCAAGAGCGACTACGGGATCTTCGCCTGGGCGCTGTCGATCGCCTCGCTGGGCGCGACCGTTGCGCTCGTCGGCCTCGACAAGGCGATCGGTCGCTTCGTTCCGATCTTCCAGGAGGAGCACGATCGCGATCGGGTCGCCGGGGTGATCGTGATGATGGTGCTCACCGTCATCGTGGTCGGCGTCGCACTGGTCGTCGCGCTGCTCGTCCTGGCCGGGCCGCTCGGCTCGACGATCAGCGACGACCCGGTGGCGCTCGCCACGCTGCTCGTCGTCTCGGCGCTGATTCCGATCCGGGCGCTCGACAGCCTGCAGGTCGCGATGCTGGCGATCTTCGCCAGTCCGTTCGCCATCTTCTTCCGACGGTTCGTCCTGGCGCCGGGATTCGAGCTGGCGGTCGTGGCGCTGCTCGTCATCCTCGGCGGCAACCTGGCGTTCGTGGCGGTCGGCTATGTCATTGCCGCGCTCGCCGGCGTGCTGCTCTACGGCGCCATCCTGGCCGGCATCCTCATTCGCGACGGGGTGTTCGCCAACGTGCACCTCGCCAGGCTGCGGATGCCGAGCCGCGAGATCTTCTCGTTCGCCATCCCGCTGCTGTCGTCCGACTTCGTCTTCCTGCTGCGCGGCTCACTGCTGGTCATCCTGCTCGAGGCGCTCCGCGGCGCCACCGACGTCGCTGAATTCCGGGCGGTGCTGCCGATCGCCCGCAACAACATGATCGTGCTGCAGACCTTCACGTTCCTGTTCACCCCGATGGCCTCCCGGCTGTTCGCACGACGCGACCGCGAGCGGATGAGCGAGCTGTACTGGCGCTCGGCCGCCTGGATTGCCGTCGTCACGTTCCCGATCTTCGCCGTCTCGTTCTCGCTGGCCGAGCCGGTCACCGTCCTCCTCTTCGGCGAGCGCTACGAGGACTCCTGGCCGATCCTGGCGATCATTGCCGCCGGCTACTACTTCAACGTCGCGCTCGGCTTCAACGGCCTGGTGCTGCGCATCGTCGGCGCGGTGCGCTACGTGGTCATGGTCGACATCCTGACCCTGGCGATCAGCATCCCACTGAGCATCTGGCTGGTGATCGAGTTCGGGGCGCTCGGCGCGGGGGTCAGCCTGGCGACGATCCTCGTGATCCAGAACCTGCTCTACCACGTGGCGCTGCCACGGCTGGCTGGTGTCGGGGTCTTCGACGTGCGCTACGCTCGCACGTATGTCCTCATCGCGGCGGCGGCGGCTCTCCTGGCCGCGCTCCAGCTGCTCGTCGACCCACCGTTCGTGATCGCCCTCCCGCTCGTGGGAGTCACCTCGCTGCTGGTCATCTACCTCAGCCGTGAAGTGCTCCAGGTCGGCGACACCTTCCCGGAGATCCGGCGGCTGCCGCTCGCCGGACGATTGTTCGGTGGCTGAGCTGGCCCGCGTCGACTTCGACCTGCACGGCTTCGTCGGCATCCGCGTGCTCGACCCGACCGATGCCGAGGCCGATGCCATCCGGCGTCAGCTCGGTCCCATCGAGGTGCGACTCGATCGCGAGCCGGATCTCGTCATCCGCTTCGTCGACACGCTGCCGGCGTCCGGCCCGCTGCGCATCCTGGGCATCGACGAGGTCGGCTTCAGCGACGACGCGTTCCTGATCCTGCGCGGGCGTGGGCACGCCTCGGTGCGCATCGCCATGCCGCTCGATCGCATCGGTCAGCCATCGGTCGAGATCGTCGCCGAGCACGGTGCGCTCGGCATCCCGCTGCTGATCGCCCTCGTCAACCTCTGCGCGCTCGGCAACGACGTGCTGCCGCTGCACGCATCGGCCTTCGTGCACGAGGGAATGGGCGTGCTCGTCACCGGCTGGGCGAAGGGTGGCAAGACCGAGGCGCTGCTGGCATTCATGGCGCGCGGCGCGCGCTACCTGGGCGACGAGTGGATCTACATCGACCCGGCCACGCGACGCATGCACGGCATCCCCGAGCCGATGCGCCTGTGGAACTGGCACCTGCGCAGCGTGCCCGAGTACGGTCGACGGGTCGCGCCAGCCGCTCGCCTGCGGCTTCGCGCGCTCGATGCGCTCGTGGGGGCCATGGATGCCATGGCGCACGCGGGTCTGGCTCCGTCTCCCGCCCGCCGGCTGCTGCGCCGGGCGCTTCCGATCGCCCGCCGGCAGCTTTCGGTGCAGGTCCCCCCACGACGGCTGTTCGGCGACGCCGCGGTGGCATCGGCCGAGCTGCAACGCGTCGTGCTGCTCGGCAACCACGACCGCCCCGAGATCTCGGTCCGCCCCGCCGACGCGGACGAGATCGGCCGGCGGATGGTCCACTCGCTGACGTACGAGCGCAGCGAGCTGCTGTCGTACTACCAGCGCTTCCGTTTCGCGTTCCCGGACCGTGCCAATCCGCTGCTCGAAGGCGCCGAGGCGCGCGCCTCCGAGCTCCTGACCCGCTGCCTGTTCGGCGTCCCGGCGGTCGAGCTGCTGCACCCCTACCCGGTCGACATCCCGGCGCTGTACGACGCGCTGGCCCCGGCGCTGTGACCGGCGGGCACCGATGCTGACCGTCGCGCTGGTGGGCGCCGACGGCGCGGGCAAGACGACCGTGGCGCGCGAGGTCGCGCGGGGCATCGGTCTGCCCATCCGCTACCTGTACATGGGCGTCAACCTCGAGGCCAGCACGCTGATGCTGCCGACGACACGACTGATCCTGGCCCTCAAGCGGCGGCGTGGCGGTCGGGGCGACATGACGGCGGTGACGCTGGGCGACACACCACCCCGCACCGGCGCCAGTGCCGGCATTCGGTCGGCATTGCGCACGGGCAACTGGATCGCCGAGGAGCTGTTCCGTGAGACGGTGAGCGCCTGGCATCGCCGTCGCGGCCGCGTCGTGCTGTTCGACCGCCACTTCCTGGCCGATTACTACCGGCATGACGTGACCAGGGTCGACCCGGCACGCCCGATCGCCAGCCGCCTGCACGGCTGGTTCCTGCGAAGCGTCTCGCGGCCGCCGGACCTGGTGATCATGCTCGACGCGCCGGCGGAGGTGCTCTACGCACGGAAGCCGGAGAGCAGCGTGGAGTTCCTGGCCGGGCGCCGCGAGGAGTACCTCGCGCTGCGTGACGCGGTACCGCGCTTCGAGCTGGTGGACGCCACCCAGCCCCTCGACGCGGTGATCTCGCGCGTCTCGTCGCTCATCCGAGAGGAGTACGATCGGCGCGCCACCCGGCGTCGAAGGGGGCAAGCGAGAGTTGACGGTCGTCAACGCTGAGCGCCGCGCGCCCTTGTGAGCCTGCGGCGCAGCGGCTACGCTGGCGCCTCATTCGTACTCATCGGCGCACCATACTTTTGGGGGGCGCAGCCGCCGGCATCGGCGGCCTCGTCAGCGATCGATCTGCCGCCGGGCAGCGCCGCAGTCCCCGCCATACGTGAGGGACATCGACCGCATGAAGCTCCTCGTCGTCAGCAAGATCGATCCTGACGCGCTTGCTGCCCTTCAGGCGACGCACGACGTCGTCGTCGCCATCAACCCTGATGACGACACGCTCGTCTCGCTGATCGCCGATCGCGAAGTCCTGATCTTCCGCAGCGGCGTCGAGATCACCCGTCGCGCGCTCGAGGCCGGCCGCGAGCTTCGGTTGCTGCTGCGCGCCGGGTCGGGGCTCGACAACATCGACCTCGCCTACATCGAGCAGCGGGGCATCGACCTGCAGCGCGTGCCGGGACCCGGCGCGCAGTCGGTCGCCGAGCTGACCTTCGCGCTGATGCTCGCGCTGGCGCGCAACGTCGTGACGGCGGACGCCTCGATGCGTGCCGGCCGTTGGATGAAGTCCGAGCTCGTCGGCCACATGCTGGCCGGCAAGACGCTCGGCGTCATCGGCCTTGGCAACATCGGCGGCAAGGTCGCCGCCATGGGCAGCGCCTGGGGGATGACCGCCATCGGCTGCGTCGAACGGCCGTCGACCGGCCGTGCTTCGACGTTCGCCGACCACGGCGTCGAGCTCGTGGACTGCGACGAGGTGATTGCCCGCGCCGACTTCCTGACGCTGCACGTGCCGCTCAAGCCGACCAATGTCGGGCTCATCGGCGAGGCTGCATTGCGACGGATGAAGCCGACCGCCTTCCTGGTCAACATCGCCCGTGGCGGCGTCGTCGACGAGGACGCGCTGCTGCGCGCGCTGCGCGAGGGCCGCATCGCCGGTGCCGCGCTCGACGTGCATGCCACCGAGCGCGACGGCTACCGTACGCCGCTGGCCGACCTGCCCAACGTCGTGCTGACCCCGCACCTGGGCGCCTCGACGGTCGACTCGCAGCGCGAGATCGGCCGCGAGATCGTCCGAATCCTTTCCGTGCTCGTCACCACCACCGCCCCGTCCCTTCAGGAGGTTTCCACCCCGCGATGATGACCCAGGCTTCCCGCGCCGATGCCAAGCGACTGCGCCTGCGTGACGGGCTTCACGGCTCGCGACCGGTGGTGATGGTCGGTGCGCACGACGCGATGAGCGCGAACCTGATCGAACGCTATGGCTTCGACGCCGTCTGGGTCAGCGGCTTCGGCGTGTCGGCGATGACCCATGCGCTGCCGGACCTCAACCTGATCACCATGACCGAGGCGCTGGATGCCGCCCGGCGCATCGACGCCGCGACCGAGCTGCCGGTCGTGGCTGACTGCGACAACGGCTACGGCGGGTTCGGCAACGTGGTCCGCACCGTCGTCGAGTACGAGCGCGCCGGGATCGCCGGCGTCTCGATCGAGGACAACGTCTTCCCCAAGCGCAACAGCCTGTACCAGGGCGAGGCGCGCCGCGAGCTCATCCCGGTCGACGAGCAGGCACGCCGCCTGGCCGCGGCCAAGCAGGCACAGTCCGGGCAGGAGTTCGTCCTCATCGCCCGCGTCGAGTCGCTGATCGCCGGGCATGGCGTGGCCGACGCCTGCGAGCGCGCCGACGCCTACGTGCGTGCCGGGGCGGACGCGATCATCATCCATTCGAAGGACAAGACGCTCGGCGAGATCGAGGGCTTCCTCGGCTCATGGCAGGGACTCGGCTCGGTGCCGCTGGTCTGCATTCCGACGCTCTTCCCGACCTTCACCGCGCAGGAGCTCGGTGAGCGCGGCTTCAACATGGTTATCCTCGCCAATCAGCCGATGCGCGCGGCGGTGCAGGCCATGGAGCAGACCCTGGCCACCATGCGTGAGCAGGGCACCGCGGCATCGGTCGACCCGTCGATCGCGGCGGTGAACCACGTGTTCGACCTGGTCGGGACGCGCGAGGCGATCGAGGCCGAAGACAGGGTCGCGGTCGAGGCGCGGTGAACAGCCGCGCCGGGCGCGTGCCGGCGTACGACGCGCCCGCCATCGTCGTCGGGCTCGACTGCGTCACCGGGCTGCAGACGGCGCGCATCCTGTCCGATCGCGGCATCCCGGTCATTGGTCTCGCGGCGGATCGGTCGCACTTCGCCTGCCGCACCCGGGCGGTGCGCCGCGTGGTGCGCACGCCGCTCGCCGGCCCGGAGCTCATCCGCACGCTGCAGCGGCTCGACCGCCGGCTGTCGACCGCGGCCGTGCTGGTGCCCTGCACCGACGCCGCAGTGGCGACCTTGTCGGAGCACCGCGCCGAGCTGCCCGAGCGGTACCGGCTGCTGCTGCCGGCCCACGAGGTCGTCGCCGAGCTGATGGACAAGGCGCGCTTCAAGGCGTACGCCGAGGCGCACCGGCTCGCGATCCCCCGCACGATGACCTTGCGCGCGCGTGCCGACGCCGAGCGCGCGGCTGCCGAGCTGACCTTCCCGGTCGCCCTCAAGCCCGGCCTGAAGTCGACGACCTGGCAGGCGCACACCCGCGCCAAGGTGTTCGAGCTGGCCGATGCCGCCGCCCTGCTGCGGCGCTACGACGAGTGCCACACCTGGACCGAGGAGCTGGTGGTCCAGGAGTGGGTCGTCGGCGGCGAGGAGAACCTGTACTCCTGCAATGCCTACTTCGACGCCGATGCGCGGCCGCTGGCGACGTTCGTCGCCCGCAAGCTGCGGCAGTGGCCGGTCGACACCGGCACGAGCTGCCTCGGCGAGGAGGTGCGCAACGACGAGGTGCTGGACGAGACGATTCGGCTGTTCCGCGGCGCCGGGTTCCACGGCCTCGCCTACCTCGAGATGAAGCGCGACGAGCGTACCGGGCGGCACTACATCATCGAGCCGAACGTCGGGCGGCCGACCGGGCGCTCGGCCATCGCCGAGGCCGGCGGCGTCGAGCTGCTGCTGACCGCGTACTGCGATGTGCTCGGCCTGCCGCTGCCCGCACGACGGCGCCAGCGCTACGGCAACGCCCGCTGGATCTACCTGCGTCACGACCTGCAGGCAGCCCTCGCACAGTGGCGCGCCGGGCGGCTCAGCCTGCGCGACTGGGCGCGCTCGATGCGCGGACGCAAGGTCGACGCCGTCTGGTCGTCGAGCGATCCGCTGCCGTTCGTCCTCGACGTGTGGCAGACGCTGCGCAAGGTTCCGCTCGGCGGACGATCGGCGAAGATCCGCCGCCTGCCGACCACGATCGACGACGACGGTCACCGCGAGCAGGCGGCATGATCGGCCGGACCGTCGCCGCGGCCGCACGCACGCGCTCGGCCGGCGCCCTCGTCGATCTCCTCGAGCGGGCAACCTCCGCCGACGCCCGGCGCCTGGTGGTGCTGACCTATCACCGCGTCGACGCCGCGTCCAGCCGGGATGAACTTTATCCGGGCCTCATCAGCGCCACGCCGGCCGAGTTCGCGGCGCAGATGGCGCACGTCGCAAGCGAGCTTCACGCGATCTCGCTCGACGAGCTCCTCGCCATCCGCGCCGGCCGGTCTCGCCTGGTGCCGGGGTCGGTGGTCATCAGCTTCGACGACGCGTACCGCGACGTCGTCGAGCACGCGGCGCCCGTCCTCGCGCGGCACGGCCTGCCGTCGATCATGTTCGTGCCGAGCGCCTACCCGGACGTCCCCGAGTCGGCGTTCTGGTGGGATCGACTGCACGCCGCGCTGCAGGCCGCGCCGCTCCCCGTTCAGCTCGCCACGGTGCGCGGCCGGCTGCGCATCGCTCGACGAGCGGAGCTGCCCGCGACATTCCGCCGGCTGGCGAGCGTGATCAAGCAGATGCCGCACGTCGCCGCCATGCGTCTGGTCGACGAGCTGCTCACCCAGCTGCCTGCGGTGCCGCCGCCGCACGCGGTCGCCGGCTGGGACGAGCTGCGGCGGCTGCCCGACGGCGGCATGGCCCTCGCGCCGCACTCGCACACCCACGCCCGCCTGGACCGCCTCGACCCCGACGCCCTGCGCGAGGAGCTCGGGCGTCCGCTGGCGGTCTTCCGCGAGCAGCTCGGCAGCGAGGCCCCGCCGGTCCTGGCCTATCCCGACGGCGCACACAACGATGCCGTCGTGCAGGCGGCCGCCAGGGCGGGCTACCGCATCGGCTTCACGACCCGGCGTGGGACGAATCCGATCCGTGGAATAGACTGGCTGCGCGTGCGGCGGATCAACGTCGGCGGCCGCTCCAGCCTGGCCCTCATCCGGGCCCAGCTGCTGGTGGCGCGGCGCCTCGGCGCGGGTCGCGGGCGAACGCAGCAGCTGATGACCGATGCCGCCGAGGAGGCGACCACGTGGAACTGAGGGCATACCTGGCCGTCGCCCGCCGCTGGTGGTGGACGCTGCTCGCCGCGACTCTCGTCGCGGGGGCGGTCGGCTACCTGGCGGCGCGCACCATTCCGCCGACCTACGAGGCCGAGACGAAAATTCTCGTCGGCCCGCTGACCAACACCGACATCGACACGATCCGCGCGGCGAGCTCGCTGGCCGAGACCTACGCCGAGGTGGCGCACAGCGATACGTCGCTGCAGGCGATGAGCGCCAAGCTGTCGCTGACCACCCCGTTGCTCGACCTGCGCAAGAACGTCAAGGTCGTGGCCGACGACGTCACGCGGCTCATCTCCATTCGGGCAGATGCGGGCAGCGCGCAGCTCGCCGCCGACATGGCCAACCAGCTCGCCAGCCAGCTCGAGCAGCTCCAGTCGCAGGGCACCGCCCGCGCCGAGGGCGAGATCCACGTCATCGACCGAGCCGCGCCGCCGCCGGAGCCGATCGCCCCGAGCGTCAACCTCATCGCCGTGATGGCGGCCGGTGCCGGCCTCGTCGCCGCGCTGATCCTGGTCCTGGTGGTGGAGCACTTCAGCGACACGATCGGCAGCCGCTTCGAGCTGGCAGAGCTGGCGACGGTGCCCTTCCTCGGCTCGATCGCGCTCCCCCGCCGCTTCGTGCCCAGCCCGTCCGATCCGCTGGCGGTCGAGGCGATCCCCGAGTCCCGGACCGCCGTTTCGACGCGCCTGCTCGCCAGCAAGATCAGCTTCTCGGGCGGGACGCCGCTGCGCAGCGTGCTGGTGGTCGGCTCCCAGGCCGGCGACCGTGCGCCCGAGCTCGCCGCCAACATCGCAGGTGCGATGGCGGCCAGCGGCCGCAAGGTGGTCCTGGTCGACGGCAACGACATCGAGGGCCAGATCACCACGATGTTCAGCATCGACGAGCGGACCGGCGTGCGTGAGCTGCTCGAGTGGCCGACGCTGCAGACCGCACAGGGCCTGCTCGAGGCCGTCATGGTGCGCCGCGAGCCCGGGATGGACATCCTGCCGCACGGCTCCAGCGGCCCTGAGCTGATCGGCCGTGACAGCGCGGAGCAGCTGGTCAAGGTGCTGCTCGAGCGCTGCGACATGGTGATCGTCAACTCGGCGCCGGTGCATCGGTCGGGCAGCACGCTCGTCTGGGCTCGCGCAACCGATGCGACCGTCCTGGTGGCGCACCGCGACGTCACGAAGCGCGAGAACGTGACCTACGCCGTCGATTCGCTGCGCCAGGTCGGCGCAACCTTGATCGGGATGGTGCTCATGGAGCGGCGCTGGTCGCCGTTCAGCGCCTCGGAGCGGCCGCGCCGCCGCGATGACCGCTCGGCCAAGGGCGCCAAGCGGCGGCCACAGGCTCAGGCGCAGGCGCAGGTCGCCCTGCCTGCCCCGGCGAGCGGGCCGACGACCCCCGCGCCGGCGGTGACGCCGGCCGCCGCCCCCACGCCGACGCCGACACCGGCCACGCGCAGCAGCGCAAAGTCGGCCTCAAAGTCGGGACGCGGATCCTAGGCGATGTCGGTCCTGGTCACCGGCGGCGCCGGCTACATCGGTTCGCACGTCACGCGCGACCTGCTTGAACGTGGTGAGCGCGTCGTTGTCGTCGACCTGAATCCCGAGCAGCCGGCGGCGCTCACCGAGTACCCGGCGTTGCGCTACGTGCGCGGCGACATCGGCGATGGAGCGATGCTCGACCGCATCTTCGCCGACGAAGGGATCGATGCGGTCATCCACTTCGCCGCCCTGAAGTCGGTCGCCGAATCGATGCGGGATCCGGGCGCCTACTTCGCCAACAACGTCGGTG
>DASSTC010000074.1:0-3481 GCA_035708065.1 Candidatus Limnocylindria bacterium
GCGGCGCACGAGATGGCCGGCGTGGTGATCTTCGGGGTCCGCGACGGCGTTGCGGCCTGGGCGCGCTTCTACCTCGAGCCGGTCGACCATTCGACCGATGACGTCAACGCGACCGTGCGGCGCGCGCTGGCGCCCCGGGAATCGGCGCCATGATCGCGGTCACCGGCGGCACCGGCACCCTCGGCCGCTTCCTCGTTGCCCGGCTAAGCGAAGGGCCACGGCCGGTTCGGTTGCTGGTCCGCGACGGTCCTCGTTCGCCGGCTGGCGTCGAGACGGTCACCGTCGATCTCGCCGATCGCGCCTCGCTGGCCTCGGCGCTGGCCGGCGTGGATGCCATCGTCTCGGCCATGACGGCGTTCGGCGGCGCGCGCGGCACCACGCCACGAGCGGTCGACGGCGATGGCAACCGGAACCTCATTCGCGCCGCGGCCGATGCGGGCGTTCGCCGCTTCGTCCTCGTCTCGATCCGCGGTGCGAGCGCCGATCATCCGATCGACGTGTACCGCGAGAAGGCGCGCGCGGAGCAGGAACTGGCCGGCAGTGCGCTCGACTGGACGATCGTCCGCCCGACCGTCTACATGGAGACCTGGGGCGAGGTCATCGGCCGCCCGGTGCTCGAGGGAAAGGGGACGCGGGTGTTCGGCGCGGGCGACAACCCGATCAACTTCATCTCAGCGGATGATGTGGCGCGCATGATCGTCGGCCTGATCGATGACCCGGCGGCCACCGAGGAAGCCATCGATCTCGCCGGGCCGGAGAATCTGACGCTGGGCCAGGTCGTGGCGACGTTCGAGCGGCTCGCCGGTCGTCCGGCGCGCGTGCAGCACGTCCCCGTGGCGCTCATGCGCGCCGCATCGGTCCTGCTCAGGCCGCTGAGCAGCACCGGCGCTCGCTTCGCAAGCGCGGGCCTGTCGATGGCCACGGCGCCAATGGCCGCGGATGCAGCGGCCACCCGCCGCCGCTTCCCCGATATCGAGCTGACGACGTTCGATGCCTTCGCGACGCGTCGCGCGCAGGCGCTGGCCACGAGGACCGCCGCCTAGCCGGCGTCAGCCCGCGGAGGCGTACTCCTGCGCGTGGTCGCCCTTGTCCTTGGCGATCGTGCGCTGCCAGATATCGAGCGTCTCGGCGACCGATTGGCCGTTCTCGTCGGCGGCCGCCTTGAGGTCTTCATACGTGATGTTCTGCGGCCCCATTTCGAGGTGCGCGTCCATACATCCGCAGGTGAGGCACATGGCTGCTCCTTCGTGGTGGATTCACCCTTGACCGATGCAGTCGAGGTGCCAGCGGGCCTCGCGGTCGGGCGAGCGCGCAAATGGCCGAGTGAGGCAGCCCCACCCAGGCGATGAGGGCTAGAGCTGGAACGTGGGCAGGCCGTTGGCGCGGAGGATCAGCGCGATCTCGGCACCGTGCTGCAGGTCGTGCTCGACGAGGTGCCATACCACCCAGGCGCGGGTGAAGATCGGGACGCTCCCACCGGGCCGCCTGAACACGACGGCCAGGTCGTCGGCCGACCAGCGACCGAGGCAATCCTCGACGAGCTGCCACGTGCGCGCCAGGGCATCGGTCAACTCGATGGCGCTGCGCGGGTGGGCCTCGTCATCCTCCCAGCCGGCGTCTTCGATCGGGACAGGGGCCGTCGGCGCGGTCACACGGAACATGTCGCGCAGCTCGTCGTCGCCCTCGCCGAGGATGTCGTGCAGCCAGAACACCCGCCCGCCGGCGATGTTGCTGACCAGCTGCCAGATGGCCCAGTGGTCCGGCGACGGTCGGAGCTGGAGCTGCGCATCCGTCAGCGGGCGAAGGACCGCGATGAGGCGGTCGTTGTCCAGGCGCCAGCCGTCGCGGACGGCGGTCACCAATGGGCTGGCGTCACGCACGCGCGTCAGCCGTCGATCGGTTCGCGGAAGGGCGCCCGCCAGTCGGGAGGATCGAACACCGGCGCGAAGTAGGCCCGCGAGCGAGCGACACGGCCGTCGCGCAGCTCGTACAGGTTGATCGCGTACCAGATCGAGGCGTCCGGGTAGCGGATCCGAATGATGGCCACGCCGTGGTCCCCGCTGCCGTCGACACCGACGACGGTGTACGACGGCGTCAGCACGTAGGTCGTCCCGCCGATCACCTCCTCCACTTCCGACTGGGAGGTCTCCGGGTCCATTTCGGGGTAGTTCTCGAACTGGCCGCGGATGTTGTCGAGCCCACGAAACCGTTCGCCGGACTGCGGATAATCGATGACCGCATCGGTGTGAAAGACCTCGCCCAGCCGATGGAGCTCGCGCTGCTGGATGATCGCGCCGAAGGTGCGCAGCAGCTGCTGGTGGTCGACGTTGCGCATCATTGGACGTTCTCCATGGCGCGAGCCTCCGTCGGGGTGAAGGCGCAGGCGCGCAGTGCGGCCAGTGCCGTTTGGTGCTCCTCGATGAACTTCTCCAGGGCAGCGCGTCGCACGTTCGGCGGCAGCTCCTCCTGGGCGGCGAGCTGCCGGTAGCCGGCCTGGGTCATGTACGCGCCGACGACCGACTTGAGCTGCGGCCCGGCCAGCAGGGTGGCCAGCTCCGGCAGGAGCCGTTCGAACGAGGACCGATCCAGGTCGGCGAACAGCCCGTGATCGTGCGCGACCTCGATCGCCGAGCGGTTCACGTCGAGCTCGAAGTAGACCGCCTTGGCGGCATTGCGCGCCTGCCGCATGAACTGGCGGCGCTGGATGTACAGGCCGACCAGCAGCCAGCCGGTGACGCCCACGAATGAGCCGATGATCCCCGGAAGCAGGTCCCGCAGCTCCATAGCCCGGCAGTATCGCGCCGCGGCAACGATCTGACGAGATGGCAATTTCGGGTTGTGCCGGTGACGCGTGGTCGCCGGCGTGACATGATCCGCGTCGTGAGCCAGCCGGGCCGATCCGACCAAGTCGACGCCTACCTCGCCACGCTCGCATCCGACGAGCAGCGCGCGGCGCTCGAGCACGTGCGTGCCGAGGTTCATCGCCTCGTGCCGGAGGTGACCGAGGCGATCAGCTACGGGCTGCCGACGTTCAAGCTGCGCGGCCGCTCCCTGTTCGCCTTCGGCGGCTGGAAGGAGCACTGCAGCATCTACCCGATGAGCGGCAGCTTCCTCGATGCCAACGCCGACGCGCTGAAGGGCTACGACCGCACCAAGGGCAGCCTCCACTTCACGACCGATGCGCCGCTGCCCGATGCATTGCTCGAGGACCTCGTGCGCCGCCGCGTCGCCGAGCTCGCGGCTCGATAGGAACCCGAGCGGCAGGGTCAGCGTCTGGCGGCCATGCGCAGCGTCCCGATCATGCTCCTCGCGGCACTGCTCGCCGGCTGCCTGGCGCCCGACACGCCGGCCGCTGGGACCGGGCGACTCGAGGTGCACGCCGTGGCCGGCCCGGTGTGCCCGGTCGAGACGCAGCCGCCTGACCCCGGCTGTACACCACGGCCGGTGGCCGGCGCCACCGTGCTGGTCACGCCCGCCGACG
>DASSTC010000075.1:0-7014 GCA_035708065.1 Candidatus Limnocylindria bacterium
GGCCGGAAGCGGAGCGCGGACCACGTGTCGTCGAGCGCGACCTGCGTGATCGGCCGCATGCCGGTTGCCTCGGCCACGATCGGCCACAGGGTGTCGCGGTTGATGTCGGCGCGGCCGCCTTTCGGGTAGGCGATCCAGACATACGCCGGTGACGCCAGTGCATCGGCGTGGGAATCCAGGAGGCTGCGCAATGCGCGCTCGCTGTCGGCGAACAGTAGCGCAACCGATGCGTCGGCCAATGCATCGGTCCAGGACGCACCCTCGGGAAGCGGCTCGATCAGGCTGGCGCGCTCGGGACTCGAGATCCAGACCGTCGCGCCCGGCTTGATCAGCAGCTTGGCGGCGTTCGTGCGCTCGGCCATGCGACGAAGTATGGCGAACCGTCACACAACGAATCGGGGCGGACACGCGGCCCGCCTCGATTCCCCCCGGATGTGTGCGCGGTAGTTACCGCGCGGTGACGGCCCGGCGATCGTCGCCGGTGACCCACTCGACGAGCGTCGGCAGCAGGGCGATGCCCGCCACGCCGACGAGGATGTAGACGACCGACGAGATCGGGTTCGTCTCGCCGAAGCTGTCGCCGGTCAGCGTCGCGACCAGGTCGAAGCGGGCGATGCCGACCAGGAGCCAATTCACGGCCCCGACGATGGTGAGCAGTAGAGCAACGGACTTGAGCATGTTCACGGTGGTGTGATTCCTTTCGATTGATTCAGTCGTGCCTTGGGACGGTGATGTCCAAGGTCTGTCTTAGCACCAGGGATAGACGAACAGGCTGTTGTCGCCGGCGCGGTGATCGGCGAGCAGGACGGAGAACGGGATCGGGTTCGGGACGTTGGAGATGTCCGCGCCGTCGCGGACCGTGACGCCGAGGCCGACGGCCGTCTCGATCGCGATGCCGCCGCGGGCAACGTCGTCGAGCAGCTTTGCCGACTGCAGCGTCTTGATGCCGGCCTTCATGCAGCCGACATCCGGCGTCGCCGCCGAAGTTGAGCCGGCCACCGCGGCAGTCGCCAGCAGCGCCGCGGCCATGGAGAGGGTGATCGTTCGCTTGAGCGTCGTGAGCACTGTGAGTCCCCTTCCGTACCTTCCCTGGCATCCATGTCCAAGGTTTGTACTAACTCTACAGGCACACCCGAACGCTTGTCAAGTGTCTGTTCAAGGATGCTGGAGGCCAGCGTTCGGGCGGCTTGCCCGGCGAGTCGGCATGCAAGTTGCTGCGCCGCGCACGGATTGCGTCCGAGCCGCAACCGTGCTGACCGTCATGTTCAGATGAGGTACGCCCAATGTTCGGTGCGCGCATCCCCCAGCGCGCCGGCGCTCGCACGAGCGCCTCGGCTCGGTCACGGTTCTTCCAGCGCAGGAGCGTTATCGCCTTCGGAGCTGTGCCGCTGCTCGCCGCACTGCTGCTGACGCCATCCGCGAACCAGCGGATCCAGGCGGCGACACCTGCCGCTGGGACGATCGGCGGCAGCAGTGCATCGGTCGATTGGCAGGGACAGCTCTATCCGCTGATGTCGACCGCGGTCCCCGAGGCGTGTCCGCCGGCGACCGACCCGCTGAACGTTCGCTGCGATCACTTCAACCTGACGGTCGATGTGCCGCCGACCTACTGGGACACCCACACCGGCGGCGCCGACGTCGCGATCAGCTGGAGCAGTCCCGACAACGACTTCGACCTGTACGTCTACGACGCCAACGGAACGCTGGTGGGGCAGTCGGGCTCGAGTGGCACAACCAGCGAGCGTGCCTTCATCCAGAACGCATCGGGCACCTACGAGGTGCGCGTGGTGCCGTTCCTGGTCATCGCCTCCGACTATGCCGGCAGCGCCGCCTTTGTCACCTCCGATGGCGGACCGGCGCCGAATCCGGCCCGCTCGCGCGGCGGCCTGGCCTTCGGACCCGCCACCGTCGTCGATGCGCAGCGCACCGAGGGCGAGCCGGTCAACCACATCGACAAGGACGGCAACTACTGGGAGTCCGGGCCGTACGGCACCAGCACCCAGCTCTCGTTCATCCATCGCTCGACCGATGGCGGCGACCAGTTCAACATCGTCAGCCCGGTCGGCATCCGGCCCGATACGCCGCCCGGCGGCGGCGACACCGACATCGTCACCGACGACCAGGGCAATGCCTACTTCGTCGACCTCGAGGGCCTGATCAACCTCGGCGTCGCGGTCAGCAATGACGACGGCAACACCTGGCGCAAGAACACGCTGGCGATCCCGACCGCCGGCGACGACCGGCAGTGGTTCGCGGCCGACAACGGTCCGACCGCCGCGGCCGGGGACAACACCGTCTTCCTGGCCTACCGCCAGGTGGCGACCGGCTCGTACATCTACTCGACTCCGGGTTCGACGGGCGCCTCCGATCCGGTCGGCGGCGTGGTCTACCAGAACGCATCGGCCGATGCGGTGAATGCCGTCTCGACCGGCGCGCCCTGCGGCCAGATGCGCTTCGACCCGGTCAAGCGCAACCTCTACTACCCGTGCGCCGCCGGCGACCACATCCTGCTGACCGTCGGCCACGTGGCGCCCGGGCAGCGCACCGGGATCGCCTTCCACAACGTCAGCACGCCCGCCTCGCCGGGTGGCGTGGTCGGCGACATCTTCCCGGCGGTCGCCATCGACCGCGCTGGGAACGTCTACGCGGCGTGGGTCGACGAGGCGACGCATGACGTCTACTACGCCTACTCCACCGACCAGGGCGCATCGTGGAGCGACGTTCGCCAGGTCAACGGCAACGACGCCAACTCGAACGTCTTCCCGTGGGCGATCGCCGGCAACGACGGCACGCTGGCGATCGCCTGGTACGGCAGCCCGTCGCATCTCGACAGCGACAACATGCCGTCCTGGTACAACAACCGCGCGGCGGCCAGCCAGTACAAGTGGTACGGCTACGTCTCGCTGATCACCAACGCCGCGAGTGCGAGCCCCTCGTACGCGCAGCAGCGCTTCACCGAGAAACCGATGCATTACGGCCAGATCTGCAACGGCGGCATCGGCTGCACGACCTCGGACGGTGACCGGACGATGGCCGACTTCTTCGCCGTCACCTTCGATCGCGACGGCTCGATGCGGTTCGTCTACAACGACACCACGAGCCAGCACCACGGCGCCCACCTGTTCGAGGTGCGCCAGGTCGCCGGACCGAGCGGCGTCGGCACGACGATCTCGAAGCCGGCGCCGGTCAATCCGGTGAGCGACCCGACCGGCGACGCGCAATCGCCGCACTACGCGCCGAGTGGCGCCGGCGCGAACCTGCGTCAGTACGACTTCACCAAGCTGGCGGTCAGCCAGCCGAACGCCGCGACGCTGCGCTTCAAGATGACGGTCGACAGCCTCGCATCGCTGCTGCCGCCGCCGGGCAAGACCAACGGAGTGTGGCTGACCCGCTTCCAGGCCCTGTCCGTCGGCGACGGCGGCGAGGAGGCGTACCGACTGTTCTACGTCGGCGCCGAATCGTCCGGCGGCGGCGCGCCGACCTTCTTCGCCGGCAGCGGAACCTCCGCCCAGGGCGACGTGCCGGGCAACGGCTGCGTCACCACCACGGCCGAGAACTGCAAGATCGTCGAGTACCCGCGTGACGTCGCCGCGAAGGGCTCCATCGCGGGCAGCACGCTGACCATCGACGTGCCGCTCGACGGCGGGTTCGGGGCGAATCGGCCGATCCTGGGCGACACCCTGTACAACGTCACGGCGCTGAGTGCCGGTCGCAGCAACGACACCGACATCTACGCCGATGTCGACGCCACGCGCTCATTCGACTTCAAGCTCGGCGTCGAGCAGCCGCCGGTGAGCGACAGCCCGTGCAAGATCAACGGCGGCGGCCAGATTCCGGGCAAGGCGGGGTCTGCAACGTTCTCGCTGAGCATCCAGCCCGGCGAGACCGGCAAGGTTGACTTCCGGGACGGTTCGGCAGCCAAGTTCCACTCGGCGCGGGTGACCGCGGTGACCTGTGACCCCGCGGCCGGAACGGCAAAGATCGAGGGCACCGGCGTCGACAAGAAGGCGCAGGTGACGTTCACCGTGACCCTGACCGATGGCGGCAGCACCGATCGCTTCGCGATCTCGCTCAGCGACGGCTACAGCGCATCCGGTCAGGTGTCCAAGGGCGACATCAAGGTCCGGTGAGCGGCTCGCGAACCAGCGTGGCACTCGCCGCGCTGGTCCTTCTGTCGGCCTGCGGCGGCGGCAATGCGGGGACCACGACGGGCGCGTCCGTCGTGGTCGTCCCGTCGCTGCCCGCGTGCGTGCCCGCGGCGGAGCGCGCCGAGCTGCCGGCGAACCTCGATGGCGTGCTGCCGCTCCCGGTGGGAACGGTGATCACCTCGGCGAAGCTGACCGGCCGGGGTCCGCTGCAGATCGCCGGGTATGTCCCGGCTTCGCTGCGGGAGGCATCGGCCTTCTTCCGCGAGGAGTTGCCCAAGGCCGGCTTCGAGCCCGGCGAGGGCGACGCCGAGAACGACGAGGCGGAGCAGGCGTTCAGCGGTCACGGCCTGGACGGGCAATGGAAGGTGCACAGCATCCTCGACTGCCCGGATGCGGTGAGCCTCACCATCGCGGTCAGCGGCGAGCCGCAGTAGTCAGCCGCTCCCCTGCTTGTACGCTGCCCCCGCGGCGCGCCGCCGGTCGTGGGCCGACAGGAGGCGCTTGCGAAGGCGAATGGCGGTCGGCGTCACCTCGACCAGCTCATCGGCCGCGATGAACTCGATCGCCGACTCGAGCGTCAGCACGCGCGGTGGCGTGAAGATCCGGTAGTCGCCATCGGTCGCCTGGGTGCGCATCTTGGAGAGCGCCTTCGACTTGGTGGGGTTGACGTCCATGTCGCCGGGCCGGCTGTTCTCGCCGATGATCATCCCCTCGTACACCTCGGTCGACGGACCGATGAACAGCTCGCCGCGGTCGACCAGCGAGGACAGCGCGTAGGCGCGCGACTCGCCGCTGCGATCCGCGACCAGCACGCCGCTGGTGCGATGCGTCACGTCGCCGGCCCACGGCCCGTAGCCCTCGTCGATCTGGTGCAGGAGCGCGGTGCCGCGCGTATCGCTCAGCAGCTGGCCGCGATACCCGATCAGGCCGCGGGTGGGGATGATGAACTCCATCCGGACGCGGCCGTCCGCATCGGACGACATCTGCTCCAGGCGGCCCTTGCGCGCCGCCATCGCCTGCTGCACGACGCCGATGTACTCGGGCGGGATGTCGATGGTCGCCCGCTCGTACGGCTCGTGCTTTTCGCCGTCGACCTCGCGCAGGATCACTTCCGGTCGCGAGACGGTGAGCTCGAAGCCCTCGCGGCGCATCTGCTCGATGAGCACGGCCAGCTGCAGCTCGCCGCGGCCGCGCACCTCGTACGTGTCTCCCGAATCGGTGGGATGGACCTCGATCGCCGTGTTGCCGAGCACCTCGCGCTCGAGCCGCGCCTTGATCTGGGTGCTGGTCAGGTAGCGGCCGTCGCGCCCGGCCATCGGCGACGAATTGACGCCGAACGTCATCCGCAGCGTCGGTGCGTCGATGGCCAGCCGGGGCAGCGGGCGCGGGTCCGCCGGATCGGTCAGGGTGTCGCCGATCGTGACCTCCGGCAGGCCCGCCACGCTGACGATGTCGCCGGGCCCCGCTTCGGCGATGTCGACTCGCTCGATGCCGTGCGCGGTCTGCAGCGCCGTCACCGTGCCGAGGATCGTTCGGCTGCGCCCCGGCTCGACGGCGCCGTCAGGGTCGTCGGCCTCGTCGCGGACGATCGCCACCCGCTGCCCGATGCGGATGCTCCCGTTGCGGATGCGGCCGACTGCCATGCGGCCGACGTAGTCGTTGGCGCTGAGGTTGGTCACCAGCAGCTGCAGCGGATGGCCGTCCTCGAACGTCGGCGGCGGCGTGACGCTGACCAGGAGGTCGAGCAGCGGCTGCAGATCGGTGCCCGGCTGCGACAGGTCGGTGGTCGCCGTCCCGGCCTTGGCATTGGTGTACACCACCGGGAACTCGATCTGGCGGTCGTCGGCGCCGAGCTCGATGAACAGCTCGTAGACGGCGTCGAGCACCTCGATCGGGCGTGCGTCGGATCGGTCGATCTTGTTCAGGGCCAGGATCACCGGGAGGTGCCGGGCCATCGCCTTCTGCAGCACGTAGCGCGTCTGGGGCAGTGGGCCCTCGGCGGCATCGACCAGCAGCAGGACCGCGTCGACCATGAGCAGCGATCGCTCGACCTCGCCGCCGAAGTCGGCGTGACCCGGCGTGTCGACGATGTTCAGCCGCACGCCGTCGTAGTCGACGGTCGTCTGCTTGGCGAGGATCGTGATCCCCTTCTCGCGCTCGAGGTCGCCCGAATCGAGCACCCGATCGACGACCGCCTCGTTGCTCCGGAACGTGCCGGTCTGGCGCAGCATGCCGTCGACCAGCGTGGTCTTGCCGTGGTCGACGTGCGCGACGATGGCCACGTTTCGCCGGTCCGTCCGGACCGATGCGCCGGTCATCGCCGGGCTAGCGCTGGCTGCGCTCACCGGGCAGGCTCGTCCATCGACCGATGCTCGCGCCCGGTGCCTGCCGCCGACCGTGCGACCTGCGCGACGACGGTTGCTGGCGGCCACCGGTGCGAGGCGGCCGTCCGCTCGGCGCCTGGCGGCGCTGCGCGTGACCGCGATCGCCACTGCGCAGTCGAATCGGTTCGGCGCGAAGCGAGCGGTCCGGCTCGAAGCCGGGGATGACCTCGGACGGAATCGGGCCGCCCAGCAGGCGCTCGATGTCACGCAGCAGCGGCGCCTCGTCGATGCACACCAGGGACACCGCGTCGCCGTGCAGCCCGGCACGCGCGGTGCGACCAATGCGATGGACGTAGTCGGCGGGCACCATCGGCAGCTCGTAGTTGACGACGTGCGGCAGCTCCTCGATGTCGATCCCCCGCGCGGCCACCTCGGTGGCGATCAGCAGCGTGACGCGCCCCGCCTTGAAGTCGTTGAGCGCTCGAACGCGCTGCGGCTGGGATCGGTTGCCGTGAATCGTCGCGGTGGCGATGCCGTCGTGC
>DASSTC010000076.1:0-3101 GCA_035708065.1 Candidatus Limnocylindria bacterium
GTCGTTGCGCTTCGAGAGGGCGCCCATGTTCGCCAGGGCCGCGAAGGCGACCGGCAGGATGGCGCTCTCCGTGCCGCCGGCGATCACGACGTCGGCGTCGCCGTGCTCGATCATGCGCTGGGCCTCGACGAACGCCTGCACGCCCGAGGCACAGGCCGCGACGCTGGTCACCACCGGGCCGCGCAGGTCGTTCTGGATGCTGATCTGGCACGCGGCCATCGACGGCGAGAGCATCGGCACCATGAACGGGCTGACCCGACGGCCGCCCTGCTCCAGGAAGACGCGCTCGCCGAGCGCGACGTCGCCGATGCCGCCACCCCCGGTGTTGACCACGACCGCGATGTCGTCGCGGTTCGCATCGGTCACCTCGAGGCCGGAGGAGGCCAGCGCCTGGGCCGCCGCGGCGACCGCCAGCTGGCTGAACCGGCTCATGCGACGCGCCTGCTTGAAGTCCATGAAGTCGCGCGGCTCGAAGTGCTTGACCTCGGCCGCGATGCGGACCTCCTCGGCGGACGCGTCGTAGGCGGTGATCGGGCCGACGCCGGAGACGCCCCCCACGAGGTTGCGCCAGTAGGTCTCGGCGTCGTTGCCGATCGGCGTGACCGCGCCGATGCCGGTCACGACCGCGCGACGGCCGTCAGTCATCGAGGCGGCGCAGGATCACCGTCGAGTTGTGGCCGCCCAGGCCCATCGAGTTCGAGAGCGCAACGCGTACGTCGGCGGCGCGCGCGGTGTTCGGCACGTAGTCGAGCGTCAGCTCCGGGTCGGGGTGGCGGTAGTTGATCGTCGGCGGGATGCAGCCGGTGCGGATCACCTGGGCGCAGACCAGTCCCTCGAGCGCCCCGGCGGCGCCCATCAGGTGGCCGGTCATCGATTTCGTGCTGGAGATCGCCAGCTTGCGGGCGTGCTCGCCGAAGACGGCCTCGATGGCCATCGTCTCGAATCGGTCGTTCAACGGCGTCGAGGTGCCGTGCGGGTTGATGTAGTCGACCTCCTCCGGACCGATGCCGGCGCGCGCCAGCGCCGCGCGCATGGCGCGCTGGTTGCCCTCGCCCTGGTCGGCCGGCGCCGCCATGTGGTACGCGTCGGCCGCCGAGCCGTAGCCGATCACCTCGGCGATCGGCATCGCCCCGCGCGCCCGCGCGTGCTCGAGCTCCTCGAGGATCAGCACCGCGGCGCCCTCGCTGACGACGAAGCCGTCGCGGGTCGCGTCGAAGGGCCGGCTGGCGATCGCGGGGTTGTACTTGCCGGTGTCCGGGTCGATCGGCGAGCCGAGCGCCTTCATCTGCTGGAAGCCGGCGAAGGCGAGCGGCACGATCACCGCCTCGGTGCCGGCGCCGAGCATGACGTCGGCCTGGCCGCGCACGATCGTCTCCATCGCCTCGCCGATGGCATGGCCACCGGTCGCGCAAGCGCTGACGACCGCCATGTTCGGGCCGCGGATGCCGAACTCGATGGCCACCTGGCCGGACGCCGAATCGGGCAGCATGTGCGGCAGCAGGAACGGGCTGATCCGTCCGGGACCGCGCTCGATCAGCGTGCGAATGCCCTCGCTGATCATGCCGATGCCGCCGATGCCGGTGCCGAACACCATCCCGAAGCGATCGGCATCCACATTGGCGACGTGGCCGTCGTCAGCGAGCAGCCCGGCGTTGCGCAGCGCCTCGCCGGTCGCCGCCACGGCGAAGTGCGTGTTGCGATCGTGGCGCCGGACATCCTTCGGCTCCATGTACTTCGTGGCGTCGAAGCCCTTGACCTCGCCCGCGACGTGGATGTCGTAGTCGGATGCGTCGAACAGCGTCACATCGGCGATGCCGGAGCGTCCGTTGACGAGCGATTCCCAGGTCTCCTCCAGACCGATGCCGACCGGGGAGACGGTGCCCAACCCGGTGACCACCACGCGGCGCTGGCTCACGCGGGGTCCTCAGCAGAGGTCGGCAGCCAGAGTCGCGAGCCGTCGGGACGCGGTGCATCGGTCGCGTGGGCGTGCGACAGCGGGCTGATGCGCTTGATCAGGCCGGTCAGCACGCGGCCCGGACCAACTTCGACGAAGTCGGTGACCCCGTCGGCGACCATGCGCCGGATCGTGTCGGTCCACTGCACGCCGTGGACGAGGTGGTCGGAGAGCTCGCTGCGCAGTCCCTCGGCGGTCTGGATGACGTTGGCGTGGACGTTGCCGAGCATCGGCACGCTGGGCTCGCGGAACGGAACCTTGGCCAACAGCCCGCTGAACTCCTCGCGGGCGCGACGCATCAGCGGGGAGTGGCTGGCGACGCTCACCGTCAGCCGCACGGCGCGCCGCGCCCCGACGGTCTTGCTCATCTCCAGCGCGAAGACGAGCGCCGGGATGACGCCGGACAGGACGATCTGGCCCGGCGCATTGTCGTTGGCGACGGCGATCTCGCCGTGCTCGCGCGCCTGCTCGACGATCTCGTCGACCTGCTCATCGGTGAGGCCGATGACGGCGCCCATGCCACCCTCGATGCCGCGCTCCTGCATGATCCGGCCGCGCTCGCGCACGAGCGTTAGAGCATCGGCGAAGTCGAGGGCGTCCGCGGCAACGGCGGCGGCGTACTGGCCTGCCGAGTGGCCGGCCAGCGAACGGGGCACGAGCTCGACGCCGGCCTCCCGCGCCTCGTCGCGGAGGGCTTCGAGGAAGGCGACGCTCGTCGCCAGGATGGCGGGCTGCGCGTTGATCGTGCGGTCGAGGTCCTCGGCGGGGCCCTCGAGGATCAGGCGTGAAAGCGGGAAGCCAAGCGCGGCGTCGGCACGCTCGAGCGTCTGCGCGGCGACCTCGGAGCGGTCGACGAGGGCCTGGCCCATGCCGACGTACTGCGAGCCCTGCCCCGGGAAGACGAATGCGTGCACGCGCGCCGTCGGCGCGGCGGAATCGGTCTGGTCAGTCATGGTCGAGCGTAGCTGGTAACCGGTGGAGTATAGCGGAGGGTCTCAGCGAGCCCGGTTCAGCCGGCCGCCACGAAGCGCTCGACAACCTCGTGGAGCACCGGCAGACCGAAGCGCAGCGCCTCAACCGGGACGCGTTCGTCGTTTCCATGGAACAGCGACAGGAACGGCACGTCAGCGCCCAGCCGCAGCGGCGC
>DASSTC010000077.1:0-49196 GCA_035708065.1 Candidatus Limnocylindria bacterium
CCTGGTGGTCACCTGCGACTGCGGGGTGAGCAACGCTGCCGAGGTCGACGTCGCGCGCTCGCTCGGCCTCGACGTGATCGTCACCGATCATCACCTCCCGCCGGCCACGCTGCCGCGCGCAGTCGCGGTCGTCGACCCGCACCGTGCCGACTGTACCTACCCCGATCCCGAGCTCACCGGTGCCGGCGTGGCCTACAAGCTCGCCGCAGCGCTGCTGGCGCGGCATGGCCGCCGCGCGGCGGACCTTGCCGCGGTCGCCGCGATCGGCACGATTGCCGACATGGCGCCGATGATCGGCGAGAGCCGCGCGATCGTGCGGCTCGGCCTCGCCGAGCTCGCGCAGACGTCGCGGGCCGGCCTGCGTGCCCTGCTGGCGCGCGCCACACCCGACCCGTCGCAGCCTTCCGCCCACGACCTGGCCTTCGGCGTCGCGCCGCGGATCAACGCGGCGGGCCGGATCGCGGAGGCCGAGCTGGCGATCTCGCTGCTCCTCGAGGAGGACGCCGCGCACGCCGAGCAGCTTGCCGACGAGCTGGAGGCGGTTCACCTCGAGCGCAGGGCGTTGACCGCGGCGGCGGTCGACGAGGCACGCCTGCTGGTGGCCGACGAGGCGGCCGACGGCCCGCTGGTTGTCCGCGGCACGTGGGCGCCCGGGCTCATCGGGCTGATCGCCGGCCGGCTGTCCGATCTGCTCGCCCGCCCGGTCGCGGTGGTGACCGGGGTGGGTGACGAGCTGCGCGGCTCGGTCCGTGCCCCGGCCGACTTCCACGTCGCGACCGCGCTCGACGCGTGCGCGACGCACCTCACCAAGCGCGGCGGTCACGCCGCGGCCGGTGGCTTCAGCCTGACCGAGACGACCTGGGCCGCGTTCGTGACCGCGTTCGGCGCGCTGTCGCGGCCCTTCCCGGGCGGCGTCGTCGGCGCGGTCGAGCGCGGTGGGCGGCTGGCCGTCGACCTCGTCCTGCCCGCGTCGTACCTCGGGTGGTCGCTCGCCGACGAGCTCGACCGCCTGGCGCCGTACGGACCGGGGCATGTCGAGCCGCTGCTGGCGGTGACCGGGTTGCAGGTCGTCGAGGCGCGCCGGGTCGGGAGCGACGCCGACCACGTCCTGCTGCGCCTGCGCCGCGGGGTCGAGGTCTTCGACGGCATCGCCTTCGCCACGCCCGCCGACCGACCGCTGCCGGAGCCAGGATCGGCGGTCGATCTGGTGGCCCGGCTGGAGCGGGACCTGTACCAGGGGATTCCGCGCCTTCGGCTGCGCGTGCTGGACTATGCCGATGCCGCAGCCAGCCCACTCGCCGCTCGACGGCTGGCGCCGGTCACCATGGCGCCCGCGGCCGCCGCTGCGGGATCGCCGGCATGACGCCGCTCGCACGACTCGGAGCTCGTGTCGGGGCCCTGGGGACGAACCTCTGTCTCGGCCTGGACCCGCACCCCGACAGGCTTCCCGACGGCGCGGGTGACGGGCTGCAGGGCGTCGAGCGCTTCGCCCGCGGCATCCTCGAGGCGGCCGCTCCGTCGGTCGTCGCGGTGAAGGTCAACGTCGCGTTCTTCGAGGCGTTCGGCTCAGCCGGCCTGCAGGCGCTGGAACGCCTGCGCGGCGACGTGCCGGAGACGCATCTTCTCGTGCTCGATGCGAAGCGCGGCGACATCGGCACGACCGCCGAGCGTTACGCCGAGGCGCTCTTCGGCCGCCTGAACGCCGACGCGGTGACGCTCTCGCCGTACCTCGGCGCCGATGCGATCGAGCCCTTCCTGGCCCATCCGGACCGGGTCGTCTACGTCCTGGCCCGGACGAGCAACCCGAGCGCCGGCGACCTGCAGGGCCTGCGCATCGGCGACGCGCCGCTGCACGAGCGGGTCGCGTCATGGGTGGCCGATCGCTGGCCCGAGCCGCGCGTCGGCCTGGTGGTCGGCGCCACCGCCCCGGACGAGCTGCGGCGGATCCGGGCGCTCGTTCCGGGTCCCGCGTTCCTGGTCCCGGGGGTCGGCGCACAGGGCGGCGATCTGGCTGCGGCTGCCGCGGCCTGTAACGGCTCGATGGCGCCGGGGCTGGTCAGCATCTCACGGGGCATTGCGGAGGCGTCGCGAGGCGCCGACTGGGCCGCGGCGGCGGCATCCGCCGGGAGGATGTGGGCGGATCGGCTCAGAGAGGCGAGTGCTACACTGGCCGTCTAGCCAATCGCGTCTCGGAGGTCGAAGTTCATGCCAGGTCTTCCCGGACCGTGGGAGCTGATTCTGGTGCTGGTGATCGTGCTGATCATCTTCGGTCCGGGCAAGCTGCCGGACATCGGCAACGCCATCGGCAAGGGGATCCGCGAATTCCGGCGCGCATCGTCGGACATCGAGGATGCGGTGCGCGGTGACCTCAAGCCAGAGGAAAAGCCGGCCCAGCCGGTGGACCCGACGACGCGAGATCCGCGGGAGCAGACGCACTAGCCTTTCTGACCGCTTCAACCGAGCAAGGACGGGCGCACGCGCGACGGCGAGCGCCCGTTCCGCTGTGTGAGGGACCTCTGAGGTGATCGACGACCAGGGCAACATGACGGTTGTCGAGCACCTGACCGAGCTGCGGCGACGCCTGATCATCAGCGTGGCCGCGGTCGTGGTCGCGGCGATCATCGGCTTCGTCGTCTCCGGCCCGGCCATCGATCTGCTGCGCTCGCCGTTGCCGGAGCAGTGGCGCAAGCTGTACTTCACCGGTGCGGCCGGCGCCTTCGCGGCGCACCTGAAGATCGCCTTCTACGTCGGCGTGGCGATCGCGTTTCCGGTGATCGTCTACCAGGTGTGGCGCTTCGTGACGCCCGGCCTCACGCGGCGCGAGCGACGCCTGGTGTGGCCCGTGATCCTGGGTGGCACAAGCCTGTTCGCGCTTGGCGTGGTGGTCGGCTACCTCATCCTGCCGTTCGCGCTCGGCTTCCTGCTGTCCTTCTCCGAGCCGGACTTGCAGCCGCTGCTCACCATCGACGAATACATCGGGTTCATCGGGCTCATGCTGCTCGCCTTCGGGCTGGTGATGGAGTTCCCGATCGTGCTCATCGGCCTGACGCGCGTGGGCGTGCTCAACTACCGCACCGTGGCCAGCCGGCGCCGCACGATCTTCGTCGGCATCGTCGCCTTCTCGACGGTGGTCACCCCCGGTGGCGACATCTTCTCGCCACTCATCATGTCGGCGGTGATGTACCTGCTCTTCGAGATCTCCCTCTTCTTCATGAAGCGCATCCGGCCCTGAGACCGATGCCGGTCGCCCTGCTGCTGAGCGATTCAACCATGGCCCGGCATGCCGCTCCGGGTCATCCCGAGCGCCCCGAGCGCTTGGCGGCGGCCGTCGCCGGCGTCGAGGCGGGCGCGGTCGGCGCCGAGTTACGGCGTCCGCTCGTCGAGCCGGTCGATCGCGCCGACCTGCTCGGCGTCCACGACGCGGCCTATGTCGAAGCGCTCGACGTGGCCGCCACCCGCGGCGGCGGATGGCTCGATCCGGACACCTACCTCGGCGCAGACTCGATGGTCGCGGCGCGCCTGGCCGCCGGCGCCACGCTGCAGGCGGCCGCTGCCGTGGCTCGCGGCGAAGCCGACGTCGCCTTCGCGGCCGTCCGGCCGCCGGGGCACCACGCATCCGCCGAGCGGGGGGGCGGATTCTGCCTGGTCAACAACGTCGCCGTTGCGGTCGCGGGGCTGCGTCGCGCGGGGCTCGCACGGCGCATCGCGATCGTCGACTGGGACGTGCACCACGGCGACGGCACGCAGGCGATCTTTGCCGCCGATCCGGACCTCTGCTACGCGTCGACCCACCAGTCGCCGCTCTATCCGGGAAGCGGGTCGCGCGAGGAGCGAGGGATCGGCGCCGCGGGCGGCACGAAGCACAACGTGCCGCTCCCCCCGGGAAGTGGCGATGACGCCTTCGTCTCGGCGTGGACCGGCGAGCTGCTTCCCGCGATCCGCCACTTCCAGCCCGAAGCGATCCTCGTCTCGGCCGGCTACGACGCGCATCGCGACGATCCGCTCGCGGAGCTGCGCGTCACCGAGGAGGGCTACGCTGCGGTGGCGACCTCGCTCGCGGTGACGGTCGCCGAGCTCGGTCTGCCCGGCGTGGCACTCACCCTCGAGGGCGGCTATGACCTCGACGCGCTGCGACGCTCGGTGGCCGCGACAGTTGCCGCTCTGCTCGCTCCGGCCCGCGACGGCGCCGAGCTCGGGGAAGCCTGACGGTATACTCGGGCACGACCTCGGCGAGGAGAGCAGCGATGCCACGACCAGCAGGATCAGCCGCGACCACGTCGCGCTCCGGTCGCGCCGGCGCGGCGTCGCTGCCGGGCGCGGCGCGACGGCCCGACACGAGCGGTGCGCGTGCGTCTATTGCCAGCGAGGCACAGCCCATCGGGAACGTGGTGGTCATCAGCGGCCTGTCCGGCGCGGGCAAGAGCCAGGCGAGCAAGCTGTTCGAGGACCTCGGCTACTACTGCGTCGACAACCTGCCGCCGGACCTGCTGGAGGGTTTCCTGGCGCTGCGCGACGAGGAGCCGGAGCGCTACCGCGACGCCGCGCTCGTGCTCGACATCCGTGCCGGCGACCCGGCGCCCGCCATCCGGCGGGCTCGCGCCGCCCTGGCGGAGCGCGGGGTTCAGCTGCGCGTGCTCTTCCTGGAAGCGAACGATGCGAACCTGGTGAGCCGCTATAGCGAGACCCGGCATCGCCATCCGCTGCAGAGCCGCAGCGGCGTGCAGGCGGGCATCATCGAGGAGCGCAGCCGCCTGGCGCGCACCCGCGAGCTGGCCGATCACGTCATCGACACCAGCGGCTGCTCGATCGGCCAGCTGAAGGAGCGGCTGTTCAGCCTGGTGCCGCGCGACGGCCTGAGCGACGTACTGCAGGTCGACGTGCTCACCTTCGGCTTCAAGTTCGGCATTCCGCTGGAAGCCGACCTCGTCTTCGACGTCCGGTTCCTCACCAACCCGTACTACGTCGCGGATCTAAAGCCGCTCTCCGGGCTGCAGCAGCCGGTGCGTGACTACGTGATGGGGCAGCCCTCCGCCGGCCGGTTCCTCGACCTGGTCGTCGAGCTGCTCGAGCTGACCGTGCCGGCCTACCGCCACGAGGGGAAGTCACGGCTGACCGTCGCGCTCGGCTGCACCGGCGGGTATCACCGTTCGATCGCGCTCGCCGAGGAGCTGGCCCGGCGGCTGCGCGACCTGGGCGGCATGAACGTCGCGGTCTTTCACCGGGAGCTCGAACGGTGAGGTTCCGTCAGATTCCGCGCTGGCTCTATCCGGGGATGCACATCAAGCGCTGGCTGCTGCTCGCGTTCGTCGGCATCGCGATCCTGGGCCTCGGCGCGGCGGTCTTCATCCGCGACCTGTATCGGGCCACCGGCGACGACATCCCGATCATCTACGCGCTCACCGGCGCCTGGATGCCGCCACAGCTGCGTGCCGCGATCTTCGCGGCCATCGGGATCGCCATCACCGCCGTGGGCGTGTGGGGCCTGATGCGCAGCGTCGTCTCGCCGTTCGTGACCCGTGGCAACTCTGTGATGGAAGTGCTCTACACCAAGCGCTACCTGGCGCGCGGGCCGAGGATCGTCGCGATCGGCGGTGGCACCGGTCTGTCGACCCTGCTGCGCGGCCTGAAGGGCTACAGCGCCAACATCACCGCCGTCGTGGCGGTCGCCGACGACGGCGGTTCCTCCGGGCGGCTGCGCCAGCAGCTGGGCATCATCCCGCCCGGCGACATCCGCAACTGCATCGCGGCGCTGGCCGACGCCGAGCCGTTGATGACCCAGCTCATGCAGTACCGCTTCCCGGCGGGCTCGGGCCTCGACGACCATGCCTTCGGCAACCTGTTCATCGCCGCGATGACCGCGGTGACCGGCGACTTCGAGGAAGCGGTGCGCGAGTCGAACCGGGTGCTCGCCGTCCGTGGCCAGGTCCTGCCGGCGACGAGTGTGCCGTTGAACCTGACGGCAATGCTCGCCTCCGGCCGCCACCTGCAGGGCCAGGCGGCGATCAGCCACGCCGAGGAGCCGATCGACACGGTGCAGATCGAGCCGGCCGACGTGCGCGCCAACCCCGAGGCGCTCGAGCGGATCCTCGAGGCGGACATGGTCGTCATGGGTCCGGGCAGTCTCTTCTCCAGCGTCATGCCGAACCTGTTGATCACCGACATCCGTGACGCGATCGCGGCCGCGAGCGGGATCCGGGTGTACGTCTGCAACGTCGCGACGCAGCCGGGCGAGACCGGTCACTTTTCCGCAGCGGCGCATCTGGAGGCACTGTTCCACCACATCGGTGAAGGGCTCATCGACTACGTCCTGATCAACGACAACCGTCGTGCGCGCCACCCGGAGAACTGGGAGGCGGAGCCTGTCGAGCTCGACGTGCGACGGCTCGAGGAGCTGCCGGTGGTCGTCATCGAAGAGGACCTCGTCGACGTGGCCAACGCCCACCGCCACGATCCGAACAAGCTCGCCGCCGCGCTCATGCGGCTGCAGCAGGAGGACCGCGGCGACCGGCCGCGGCAGCGCCGGATCTCCCGCCGAGCCGCGACGGCCGGCTGAGCCGATGCTCGTCGCCAGCGAGGTGAAGGGGGAGCTCGCGCGCATCCATCCGGCACGCGCCTGCTGCCGGCATGCCCAGCTCGTCGGCCTGCTGTACGGCGCCGAGGACGGCACGGTGCGGACCCTCGACCACGCCACGGCCAGGATCGCGGTCGCGCTGGCGACCTCGCTCGACATCCCGGTCGACGCACCGCGCAGCGTCGCGCCCCATCCTCCGCGAGGCCGGCACCACCTGCAGGTCGTGTTCGGCGCGCCGCTGGCCGCTGCCTGGCGCTGGGACGACGCCCCAGCATGTGACCGGCGTGCCTTCCTGCGCGGCGTGCTGCTCGGGTCGGCCTCGCTGTCGCTGACCGCGCGGGGCACACACGTCGAGTTCGTCCTCCGCCGCCGGACCGATGCCCTCGAGCTGCGGCGGCGCCTGTCGGAGAGCGGCGTCCGGGCGCTCGTCGCCACCCGTCGCGGGCGGCACGTCGTCTACCTGAAGGGCCACGAGGAGATCGCGACCCTCCTGCGCCTGACCGGCGCGAACCGCGGGCTGCTCGACTTCGAGACGGCACGGGTCGGCCGCGACGTGCACAACCGCCTGAACCGGCTGCTGAATGCCGAGGAGGCGAACGTCGACCGCACGGTGCGCGCCGCCGACCGCCAGCTGCAGGCCATCGCCCGGCTGGATACCGCCGGACGGCTCGACGAGCTGCCGGAGGCTTTGCGCGAGGTGGCCCGGCGCCGGCGGCTGCAGCCTGACGCCGATCTCGACGACCTGGCCGCGGGGCTCGGGATCAGCCGATCGGCGGTGAATCACCGCCTGCGCCGCCTCCTGCAAATCGCGCTCGACGAGGCGTCGTAGCAGACCGATGCCTGCCCGCACGCCGGTGGTTGCCGGCAACTGGAAGATGAATCCGACCTCGCGCGCCGCTGCGCTTGCGCTGGCCCGTGACTGCGCCGCGATCGCCGACCGAGTGCGCGACGCGATCGCCATCGTCTGCCCGCCGACGATCTACCTCCCCGACATCGCCGCCGCCGTCGGCGACACGCGGCTGCGCGTCGGCGCACAGACCATGGCCGCCGAGGAGCGAGGGGCGTTCACCGGCGAGACGTCGCCGCTCATGCTCGACGGCGTGGCCGAGTTCGTGATCATCGGCCACTCGGAGCGCCGACGCTACGACGGCGAGACCGACGAGAGCGTCGCGCGCAAGGTGGCGTCGGCGATCGCGCACGGCTTGCGCCCGATCGCCGCCATCGGCGAGCGGCTCGAGGAGCGGCATGCCGGCCACACCCACGCGGTATGCGCCCGGCAGCTGCGCGCCGCGATCTCGCGGGTGGACGGCCTGGCCGGCAGCGGCCTAGTCATCGCCTACGAGCCGGTGTGGGCGATCGGCACCGGGGAGGCGGCGTCGCCCGACGATGCGCAGGCGGTCGCCGCCCAGATCCGCGCCGTGCTGGCCGAGCAGGATCCGGCGGCCGCCGAGGACGTGCCGATCCTGTACGGCGGCAGCGTCACCGACGACAACGCACTCGACTTTTTCAACTGCCCAGACGTCGACGGCGCCCTGGTCGGCGGAGCTTCCCTGGACCCCGCCGCCTTCGGCCGAATCGTGGCCGCGGCGGCCGCCTCGACGACGTGAGTCGCCCGGCGCGTCGGGTCGTCCTGTGCGTGCTCGACGGCTTCGGGTTGGGCGACGACCCGCAGCGCAATGCGCTCCTCGCCGCTTCGATGTGGAACTGGCGCCGGATCACCGACGAGTGGCCGACCTGCCGGCTGCAGGCGTCGGGCACGGCCGTCGGGCTGCCCGAGGGACAGATGGGCAACAGCGAGGTCGGCCACCTGAACCTCGGGGCGGGCTTCCCGGTGCTCCAGGACCTGCCGCGCATCAATCGCGCGATCGACGACGGGTCGTTCGCGACGAACGCGGTGCTGGACGCGACCGTCGACCATGCGGTGCGCAAGGACGCCCGGCTGCACCTGCTCGGGCTCGTCGGCCCCGGCGGGATCCATGCCGTCGACGGACATATCGTGGCGATGGCTCAGTTGGCCCACGACCGCGGGCTCTCCGCGGAGCGCGTCTTCCTGCACGCCTTCACCGACGGCCGTGACACGCCGCCACGCTCGGCGATCGAGATCGTGCCGGAGCTCGAGGAGCGGCTGGCCGGCCTGGCGCGCATCGCCACGGTCAGCGGCCGGTACTACGCCATGGACCGCGACGGTCGCTGGGATCGGACGAAGCGCGCCTGGGATGCGATCGTCCATGGAATCGGTCTGCATGCGGCCAGCGCCAAACAGGCGGTCGAGGACGCCTACGCACGCGGTGTCTCGGACGAGTTCATCGAGCCGACCGTGGTCGTCGACGGCGGCGCGGTTGCCGATCACGATGCGGTCATCCACCTGAACTTCCGTGCCGACCGTGCGCGGCAGCTGACCCAGGCGCTCGTGCTCGACGGCTTCGACGCGTTCGATCGCGGCCGCATGCCGGTCGACCTGGCGGTCGCCACGCTGACCGAGTACCAGGCTCCGGACGAACTGCCGGTGGAGGTCGCCGTTCCGCCGCTGCAGATCGACTCGCTGGCGGCCGAGCTGTCGCGTCGCAATATCAGCCAGCTGCACATCGCCGAGACCGAGAAGTACGCCCACGTGACCTACTTCTTCAATGGCGGCGTCGAGGCGCCGTTTCCCGGCGAGGATCGGGTGCTGGTGCCGTCCAACCGCGAGGTGGCGACCTACGACCAGGCGCCGGCGATGCGCGCGCCGGAGATCACCGACCGGCTGGTCGAGGCGATCGAGGCGCGACGCTACGGCTTCATCGTGGCGAACTACGCCAACCCGGACATGGTCGGTCACACCGGTGTGTGGGACGCCGCCGTCGAAGCTGCCGAGGTGGTCGACAGCTGCCTGGGACGGCTCGCGCGCGCGACGCTGGGAACCGATGCGGCGCTGCTGATCACCGCCGACCACGGCAACATCGAGCAGATGCGTGACGCGCACGGTGCTCCCCAGACGAAGCACACCACCTCGCCGGTGCCGCTGGCGCTGGTCGCCGATGGCTTCCAGGACCGGCAGCTGCGCGACGGGAGCCTCGCCGACGTGGCGCCCACCGTGTGCGAGCTGCTCGACATCCCGCCCGGTCCCGAAATGACCGGCCGCAGCCTGCTCCGGGAGTGACTGATATACTCCGGCGCCTATGACTCCATTGACCATCGCCCAGATGATCCTGGCCGTGGCGCTCATCGCCGCCATCCTGCTGCAGCAGCGCGGGACCGGGCTCGGCGGAGCGTTCGGCGGCGAGGTGACGGCCTATCGCAGCCGTCGGGGGATCGAGCGCACGCTCTTCCGGCTGACGATCGTGCTGGCCGTCCTGTTCGTCATCTTCTCGCTGCTCAACCTCCTGCCGCAGGGCGGCCTGTAGGTCGATCGACGCCATCGGTCGAGTACGCTAGACTCTCCCTTCGCGCCGAGGTGGCGGAATAGGCAGACGCGCTAGGTTCAGGACCTAGTGACCGTTAAGGTCGTGTGGGTTCAAGTCCCTCCCTCGGTACCACACCCTCGATCACCTGCCCAGGTGGCGGAATTGGTATACGCGTACGTTTGAGGGGCGTATGAGGCAACTCATCCGGGTTCAAGTCCCGGCCTGGGCACCAACTCCACCTCCACGCCGCTCCCTTGCCGAGCGGCGTTTCTGCTAGCCTCCGCGGGGGCGGTTAGCTCAGCCGGTCAGAGCACCTCGTTTACACCGAGGGGGCCGGGGGTTCGAGTCCCTCACCGCCCACCAGGCGGCGGTTCGCTGCCTGGACCGAGCACACGGAGGAGGACCGATGACCTGGCTCTGGATCGTCCTGATCGTCGTCGTCGTCATCGCGCTGTTCCTGATCTTCGTCTACAACGGCCTCGTCCGGCTGCGCAACCAGGTCGACGAGGCGTGGAACCAGATCAGCGTCCAGCTGAAGCGCCGCCACGACCTCATCCCCAACCTGGTGAACGCCGTACGCGGCTACATGGACTTTGAGCAGGAGACCCTGCAGAACGTCACCAACGCCCGGACCGCCGCGGTCGCTGCCGGCGCCCAGGGCCCCGCGAACGCCGGACAGGCCGCGGCCGCCGAGAACGCGCTGACCGGCGCCCTGCGCTCGCTGTTCGCCGTCGTCGAGAACTATCCCGATCTCAAGTCGAACCAGAACGTGCTCGAGCTCCAGGAGGAGCTGACCACGACCGAGAACCAGATCGGTTTCGCCCGGCAGCACTACAACGCCACCGTGCGCGAGCTGAACACCTCGGTGCAGACCTTCCCGAACGTGCTGATCGCCGGGATGTTCGGCTTCACCGAACGCGAGTACTTCCAGATCGAAGAGGCCGATGCAGCGGTCCCCGAGGTGAACCTCCGCAGCTGATGCGGCAGGCAGCGACGCGATGAGCGCGCAGCCGCCGACGTTCTACTCGGCGATTCGCCGCAACCGGCGCGACAGCTGGCTGCTGGTGGCCGCCGTCGGTGGTGTCCTGGCGTTGCTCGGCGGCGCGATCGGCGCAGCGACCGGGTACGGCTGGTGGGGCGTGGGCATCGCGCTGATCGTCGCGGCACTGATGAGCGTGGGGTCCTACTTCGGTGGCGACCAGCTCGTTCTGCTGTCGAGCGGCGCGAAACGTGTCGATGCCGCGCAGCCTGCCGGCGAGCACCGGCAGCTGCTCAACGTTGTCAACGAGATGCGGCTCGCCGCCGGGATTCCCATGCCGGAGGTGTACGTCATCGACGACACCGCACCGAACGCCTTCGCCACCGGTCGCGACCCGAAGCACGCCTCGATCGCGGTGACGCGCGGCCTGCTCGAGAAGATGGATCGCGAGGAGCTGCAGGGCGTCATCGCCCACGAGATGAGCCACGTCGACAATTACGACATCCGCTTCGCCCTGCTCGTCGGTGTCCTGGTCGGCGCGATCGCGCTGCTGGCCGATTGGTTCCTGCGGTTCACGTTCTGGGGCGGCGGCCGGCGCAGCTCGCGCGACGATCACAGTGGAGGCGGTGGGGGAGCGGCGATCCTCTTCCTGCTGGCGATCGTGCTGGCGATCCTGGCGCCGCTGATTTCGCGCCTCGTGCAGCTGGCGGTCAGCCGCCGGCGCGAATCGCTGGCCGACGTCTCCGGTGTGGAGCTCACCCGCAACCCGCATGGGCTGGCGCGTGCGCTGCGCAAGATCTCGGATGATCCGGAGGTGCTGGAGGTTGCCAACCGCGCCACGCAGCACCTGTACATCGTCAATCCGATCAAGAGCTTCGAGGAGCGATCGAAGTCGATGTGGGACACCCATCCGCCGATCGGCGAGCGGATTCGGGTGCTCGAGAACCTCGCCGGACAGGTGGCGCCGGCGAGGTGAATCGGTCCTGCGGCGAGTTTGCCGCACATGGGGGCGTGTGCTATCTTGCGACCCCGAAAACGCAACCGTGAGCGGATGCTCGCCGATGATGCATCGGTCGACGCCGAGGTAGCTCAGTTGGTAGAGCACCGCCCTGAAGAGGCGGGTGTCGTCAGTTCGAATCTGACCCTCGGCACCAACCTCGCGGGGGCGTCATACTTGGAACAGCGGGCGGAAGTGGCTCAGTTGGTAGAGCATCACCTTGCCAAGGTGAGGGTCGCGGGTTCGAGTCCCGTCTTCCGCTCCATTTCTTTGCCCGGCGGATTCGGTGCCCCGTCGTCTAGTGGTAGGACAGCGGACTTTGGATCCGTGAACCGAGGTTCGAATCCTCGCGGGGCAGCCAGTGCGGCGACGTGCCCGAGTGGTCAGGGAGCGGTCTGCAAAACCGCGTACACGGGTTCGATTCCCGTCGTCGCCTCCACGCCATGGCCTTGCGAGAGCCGCGCGAACCAATGATCCGCAGCGTCCTGGCGATCGGCTCCGATCCTCGAGACGACGAGGAGACGAGGCTGCGCAAGGTGCTGCTCCTCGTGGCGGCGCTCACGATCGTTCCTCTGGCCGTCCTATGGGGACTGCTGTACTGGCTGGTCGGCGCGGCGCTGCCGGCGCTCATCCCCTGGGTCTACGCCGTGATATCGCTGCTCGGCCTGCTGATGTTCGCGGCGACGAGGCGGTATCCCTGGTTTGCCGTCAGCCAGTTCGTGCCCTACATGATCCTGCCGTTCCTCCTGATGTGGAGCCTCGGCGGGCCCGTCAATGGAAGTGCGGCCGCCGTCTGGGCCGGGTTGGGGCCGATCGTGGCGCTGATGCTCGGGCATCGCCGCCTGGCCGCCGTCCTCGCCGCGACCTACCTGCTCCTCGTCGCCGTCACGGTCCTCGCTCCCGGACGTGCGGAGCCGTCCATCGGCGCCTGGCGCGACCTGTTCTTCGTTCTCAACCTCGGCGGGGTGCCACTCGTCGCCTGGCTGCTCGTCCGCGTCTTCGCCGGGGGCCGGGAGGGGGCGCTCGCATCGGTCCGCTCGATGGTCGACCGGTACCTGCCGCCCGAGCTCGTCTCCGCCCTCGGCGCCGATCCGCACCGCCTGGACCTGGGCGGCGAGGTCGCCGATGTCACCGTCCTGTTCGCAGACCTGGGCGGCTACTCGACGTACGCCGAGACCCGGGCGCCGGCCGAGATCGTCCGCCTCCTGAACCGCTACTTCGCCGTCGCGCTGCCGGCGATCCTCGACGAGGGCGGGACACCGGTCCAGCTGCCGGGCGACGCCGTCTTCGCCGTGTTTGGCGCGCCGATCCCGCGCGCCGACCATGCCGTCCGGGCATGCCGGGCGGCGTGCGCCATCCTGCAGGGCACCGAAACGCTGGCGAGTGAAGGCACCGGTGGTCCGCGTTTCAGTATCGGCGTCAACTCCGGACCGGCGCTGGTCGGCAACATCGGCAGCGACCAGTACCGGAATTTCACCGCCATCGGCGACACGACGAACGTGGCCTCCAGGCTGCAGGGACACGCGCAGGCTGGCGAGATCGTCATCGGCCCGCAGACCGCTCGCTCCCTGGACGGAGGCTGGGAGCTGTTGCCGCTCGGCGCGATCTCGGTGAAGGGACGCCGCCAGCAGGTCGAGGCCTACCGGATCAAGGGTTCACCGTCCGTCGAGCGCGCACCTCGACCTCGAGCCGTGCCCGCCGCGGCGGACCGGTAGCATGTCGACCATCCGCGGTGCCGGAGTGGCGGAACGGCAGACGCAGCCGACTTAAAATCGGCGGCCGCAAGGCGTGGGGGTTCGAATCCCTCCTCCGGCACCAGCTCCCATGCGGCGCCTGCGCTCTCTCAGCGGCGGCCGAACAGGCCGCGCCGATGCTGCTGCTGGCGCCCCATGCCGCGCGCCGACTCGATCCCCAGGATCGCCTCGACCAGGCCGTGGAGCGCGGTGGCCGCCGCCGAGGTCGGCCGTCCGATGACGACGGGCACGCCCTCGTTCACCGCGCGGATCATCTCGACCTCGGTGTACGGGATCTCGGCGGCGGGATGCGAGCCGAGCAGGTTCTCGATGTCGCGGGTCTTCAGCAGCTCCTTGGGGAAGACGTGGTTGACGACGAAGTGCGTCCGGGCGCGCAGCGTGGCGGTCTCGGCCAGGAAGCCGAGCAGCAGGCTCGTCGCGCGCAGCGCTGCGATCTCCGGGAAGATGACGAAGACGTGCGTGTCCGCCTGCTCGAGGATCCAGAGCGTCCGCGCGTCGAGGCGGCTCCCGCAGTCGACGACGATGACGTCGAACCGCGGCCGGAAGATCGTCACGATCCGCTCGAGCTGATCGACGGTGACCCTGAAGTCGGCTTCCGGGTTCGTCGGCGCAGCCAGGACCGATACGCCCGAGCTGTGGATGGTCAGGTAGGAGGCTGCGAGCTCCGGGTCCGACAGCGCGGGCTCGTCGCCGGCGAGGCCGGCGATATCGAAGCGCGGCGACAGGTTGAGGTGCGTCGCCACCTGCCCGAACTGCAGGTCCAGGTCGATGAGCAGCACGCGCGCCGGAATCGCTCCCGGCTTCCCCGATGCGCCCGCCAGCATCACCGCGCTGTTCACGGCCAGGGTCGTCGTCCCGACGCCGCCCTTCGGCGAGAAGAACGTGATCATCTGCGTGGCGGTGATCTCCCGACCGGCGTCGCCGGGGCGTAGCCTGCCGGCGCGGATGAGGAGCGCCTCGACGCGCGCCTCGAGCTCGCGTGGCGCGAAGCCAGCGGCGATCACGTCATCCGCACCGGCTTCCAGGAAGGCGATGCGGGCCTCGACGTCGCCCGCTGGCGCGATCACCAGGATCGGCGTCGGCACGTCGGCGGCCGCCCGCATGCCGGGGATGGCGCCCGAGACGGCCAGGCCCTCGGCGATGATCAGGTCGGACTGGCCGTCGCGCAGGCTGGCGACGGCCTCCGCGGCGTTGTGGACCGTCGTGGCGAGATAGCCCGCATCCTTCAGCACACTCTCGACGTGCTCGCGAAGGTCGTCGGACGGCGCACACAGGAGGATGGGATTTCGCGGCATCGATTCCTTCGTGTGCGGGGTCTGGGCTCGGAAACGCCTGAGTATAGCGTTGGCTTCCGAGGAAGCTTCCGACTATACTTGGCCGGCGCCTCCACGTCGGAGGTGTGTTTCATGTTGAAGGGCTCCTTTCTGCCGTTCCGCCGGCGCTCGCCGGGCATCGGTACCGCAAGCCCATAGAGAGGAGGAGATCGGCCCATGCGCCGTTACGAACTCATGCTTCTGCTCCGCCCGGACCTGGAGGACGACAAGCTCCAGTCGGCGGTAGAGAAGGTCACGCGCGCCATCGTCAATGGTGGCGGCAGCCTCAGCAAGGTCTCGCCGTGGGGCAAGCGCCGCCTGGCGTACGACATCCAGAACTTCCGCGAGGCCTCCTACTTCCTCATCCATTTCGACATCGAGCCGTCGGCGGTGCGCGAGATCGAGCGCGGCATGCTGATCAGCGAGGAGATCCTGCGGCACCTGGTCACGCTCCTCGAGGAGCGTCCGGGGACGGCCGACGAGCAGGGCGACCTCGCGCCCGAGGTCGACGAGGAGGAGCGGACGGCGCCGGAGCCGCAGCCCGAGCCGGCTGACGAGGCGGCGAATGCCGAAGAGCCGGAGGCCGCCGAGGCCGAGCCGGCGACGAGCGGATCGTAAGCTCGAGGAAGGGTCGATACAGATGACGCTCAACAAGATGATGATCATCGGCAATCTCGGCGCGGACCCGGAGCTGCGCTACACGCCGAGTGGCAAGGCGGTCACCAACCTCCGCGTCGCCGTCAACGACCGCAGCCGGGGTGCGGACGGGGAGTGGACCGAGGAGACGATGTGGATCGGCGTCGAGGTCTGGGAGCAGCAGGCCGAGCGCCTCGCCGAGCAGCTGCGCAAGGGCAACAAGATCTACGCCGAGGGCCAGCTGCGGGCACGCGAGTTCGAAGGACGTGACGGCCAGAAGCGAACCGCGCTCGAGCTGCGCTTCGCGCGCGTCGTGAACCTCGAGCGCCGCAGCCGCGACGACGAGAGCTTCGGCGGCGACCAGCAGTTCCGCTCCGCCCCGACCGGCAGCGGCTCGGCGCCCGCGTCCGGGGCGTCGAACACCGCCATGGACGTCGACGACATTCCGTTCTAGCAACCAGGAGCACGAGACCAACCCGATGGCAAGTCCACGAACCCGCCGCGACACGGCGGACTACTACCGCGACCGGCGCCGCCGCAAGGTGTGCAACTTCTGCGTCGACAAGGCGGAGTCGATCGACTACAAGGAGGTCAACCGCCTGCGCCGCTACCTGAGCGAGCGGGCGAAGATCGAGCCGCGACGCAAGACGGGCACCTGCGCCCGCCACCAGCGCATGCTGACCGTTGCCCTGAAGCGAGCGCGGCAGGTCGCGCTGCTGCCCTACGCTCCGCAGCACCTCCGTCCCTGACGAAGTGAGGCCGGCACCCCGAGCGGGCGCCGGCCATCGTCGTTGATGGGCATCGACCTGCTGCTCGCCGCCGCCGGGCTGTCGGCGGGACTGTTCGGCGCGCTGCTTGGCCTGGGCGGCGGGATCCTGATCGTTCCGCTGCTGACCTTGGCGTTCGGCTATCCGCTGACCACGGCGGTGGCCACCAGCCTGGTGTGCGTCATCGCCACGTCGACCGGCGCGGCTGCGCGCAACGTGCGCACCGGCCGCGCCGACGTCCGGCTGGGCCTGACCCTCGAGAGCGGCACCGTCATCGGTGCCCTGACCGGCGGCATCGTGGCGGGATTCCTGCCCGAACGGGTGCTGGCCGGGCTCTTCGCGGTGCTGATGCTGTACACCGCGATCAACATGGCGCGCGGCCTGCGCCGGCCGGCACCCGAGGCCGGAGCGGTCGAGGAGCTCGATGCGTCCGCGCCCGATGGCCCCGATGCGCCGCCCTACCGCAACCATCGGCTGGCGCCGGCGCTGGCCGGGTCGTTCGTGGCGGGCAACGTGTCCGGACTGCTCGGCATCGGCGGCGGAGCGATCAAGGTGCCGCTGGTGCACCTGGTCATGGGCGCCCCGATCGGCATCGCCGTGGCCACGAGCAACTTCATCATCGGCGTCACGGCCGCCGCCGGCGCGTATGCCTACCTCATCCGTGGCGACGTGGATCCGGGAATCACCGGGCCGGTCGTCCTGGGCGTCGCCGCCGGCGCGACGCTCGGTGCGCGGCTCGGTGAGCACATCAACCCCCGGTGGCTGGCGATCCTGTTCCTGTTCGTCGTGCTCTACGTCGCGGTGCAGATGGCGATTCGGGCGATCGGCCCGTGACCGGGCGGACAGCGCGAAGGAACGTTCAACCATCAAGCGAGCTTGCGAGCTGGGTGAGCCGCGTGCTGGCCGTCGGAACGCTGCTCTCGATGGGGATCGTGCTCATCGGCGTTGCGCTGACGCTTGCCGGCGGCGAGGGCGGGCCGTCGGGCACCGACGGCGGCTTCCTCGTGCAGATCGCGGCGGGCAAACCGGCTAGCATCGTGACGCTCGGCCTGCTGCTGCTCGTGGTGACGCCGGTGGCCGAGCTGGTTGCCGCGCTGGTCGCGTTCATCAGGGCCGGCGAGCGGCGGTACGTGATCGTCACCTCGGTCGTGCTCGTCCTGCTGGCGGCCGGTGTGCTCACGGCCACGCTCTTCTCGCACGCGCTCGGAGGGTAGTCGTTGGACGTCGTCCTTCTCGTCGGCTCGCTCGGCGTGATCCTGCTCGGTGCCGAGCTGTTCACGAACAGCATCGAGTGGTTCGGGCACAAGCTCAACCTGGCCGAGGGAGCGGTGGGCAGCGTCCTGGCGGCAGTCGCGACCGCGATGCCCGAGACCCTCATCCCGATCATCGCCATCGCCGGGCCTGCCCTGCTCGGCGCGTCCGTCGACCAGGCGGCGAGCTCGCACGAGATCGGGGTCGGCGCCATTCTCGGCGCGCCGTTCATGCTCGGCACGCTGGCGATGTTCGTGACCGGCATCGGCGTGATCATCTTCGCCAGGCGCGGCCGTCGCGGCACGGACCTGCGTGTCGACCCCAAGGTGCTCGGCCGCGACGTCCTCTTCTTTCTCATCTCCTACGCGCTCGCCATCAGCGTCGCCCTTCTGCCGGCCGAGCTCCACGGGCTGAAGTGGATCGTCGCCGCGGTGCTGGTGGTGATGTACCTGTTCTACGTGCGCGCCCACTTCGCCGACGACGCGGGCGAGACCGATCCGGACGAGCTCAACCAGCTGCACCTGACGCGCATCCCGGGCATGGCCACGACCGCCACGATCGACTTCGACACGCTCCCCGGTCCGGACGACCCGACCGAGCACGGCGGCGTCCCGCGGATGCGGATCGTCGTGTCGCAGGTGGTGGTGGCGCTCGCCTGCATCATCCTCGGCGCGCAGGTGTTCATCGGCGCGGTGAGCAGCCTGTCGGGGGTGATCGGGCTCGACCCGCGGATCCTGGCGCTGATCATCGCCCCGATCGCCACCGAGCTGCCCGAGAAGTTCAACAGCATCCTGTGGGTGCGCAGCGGCAAGGACACGCTGGCGATGGGCAACATCACCGGTGCGATGGCGTTCCAGAGCAGCGTGCCGGTGGTGATCGGCGTGCTCTTCACCGAGTGGCGCTTCACGCCCGAGGCGGCGCTCTCGTTCGCATCGGCCGGCGCGACGTTCGTCTCGATGATCCTGATCTTCGGGCTGATGATGCGCAGGGGACGCCTGTCCGCGTGGTCGCTGCTCATCGGCGGCCCGTTCTATGCGCTGTACGTCCTGGCGGCACTCTTCTTGCCCGGCATATCGGCTGGCCACTGACACGGTCGAACGGCCACCCGCGTCGGCGGGTGGAAGCGATCAGGCCGGTATACTCGACGGTGCGCCGCTTGGTCGCCGCTGGCCAGCGCCTGTCACGGGTGCTGGCGTGATGACAGGAGACTTGCGTTGCTGAAGCAGGAACAACCCGCGGCCACCGCCACGAAGGAGCCGACCACCGAGCTGTGGGCGTTCTTCCGCGGCGGGTTCGTGCCGCTGCGTGACGCGAACATCAACGTCATGACCCACGCCTTCAACTACGGCACCGCCGTGTTCGAAGGGATCCGTGCCTACTGGAACGCGGAGGAGGAGCAGCTCTACGCGCTCGACCTCATCGCGCATTACGAGCGAATCCGCCAGTCGGCGAAGCTGCTGCTCATGGACGTCCGCCTGACGCCGGCCGAGCTGGCCGATGCGACCGTCGAGGTGCTCCGCCGCGATCAGCTCCACGAGGACGTCTACATCCGACCGATTGTCTACAAGTCGAGCGAGACGATCGGCGTCCGGCTGCACAACCTCGAGGACGACGTGACGATCTTCGCCGTGCCGTTCGGGCAGTACATCGACACCGACGGCGGGATCCGCGCCCAGGTCAGCTCGTGGCGCCGCACCGACGACAACGCCATCCCGGCGCGAGGGAAGATCACCGGGGCCTACGTCAACGGCGCGTTCGCCAAGAGCGAGGCGCAGCTGAACGGCTACGATGAGGCGGTGGTGCTCACCGCCGACGGCCACGTCAGCGAGGGCAGCGCCGAGAACCTGTTCATGGTCCACGAGGGCGCGCTCATCACGCCGCCGACCACCGACAACATCCTGGAGGGGATCACCCGCCGCCGGCTCATGCAGGTCGCCGGTGACCTGGGGATCGGCGTGCTGCAGCGCAGCATCGACCGGACCGAGCTGTACACCGCGGACGAGCTGTTCCTGTGCGGCACCGGCGCGCAGATCTCGCCGATCATCGAAGTCGACCGCCGCACGATCGGGTCCGGGCGCATCGGTCCGATCACCAGGCGGCTGTCGACGACCTACTTCGATGCGGTGCGCGGCAAGGTCGACGCCTACCGCGGCTGGCTGACGCCGATCTTCTAGGAAGCACGCGCCGGCACCCGCTCGGCCCGGGCGCGGTCCGTGCCGAGCAGGGAGCCGATGGTCGAAGCGCGCAACGAGGACCGCTACCGCTGGCTGCAGCGGCTGCTCGAGATGGTGCCCGGCCTCGTCAGCTGGGCGATCATCATCGGGCCGATCTGGCTGAGCTTCAGCTATCCCTGGCTGGTCGCCTACTTCGTGCTGAGCTTTGATTTCTACTGGCTCTGCCGGGCGCTGTGGTTCGCCGGCGCGGTGGTGATCGCCTTTCGTCGCATCCGCCGCGTGGTCGGGCAGGATTGGACGGCCCGGTTGGCGAGCCTCGACGAGGTGCCGCAGCTCGAGCCGGGGCGTCCGGCGCCGCGTGCCGGCGAGTACGTCCACCTTGCGCTGATCCCGACCTACACCGAGTCGCTCGACAAGCTGCGGCACACCGTGCGCGCCCTGGCTGAGGCGGAGTGGCCGGCCGAGCGCAAGATCTGCGCGATCATCACCCGCGAGACCGATGAGGGCGGCATCGCCAACGTCGCCGCGCTGCGCGACGAGTTCGGTGCGGCATTCGCCGAGTTCATCCACATCCTCGATCCGCTGGAGCCGGGGATCGTCATCGGCAAGTCGAGCGCGATGGCGTGGGGCGGCCGCTACCTGTACCGCCTGCTGGTCCACGAGCGCGGGATGGACCCATCGCGGATCCTGGTCACCGACCTCGACGCCGACTACCGCGTGCATCGGCAGTACTTCACCTACCTGACCTGGACGCATCTCGCCGATGCGAACCGCGAGACGCAGCTCTACCAGCCGATCCCGTACTTCCACAACAACATCTGGCAGGCGCCGGTGCTGCTCCGCCTGTTCGCCGCGGTGCTGACGCAGCTGCAGATGTGGCGCAGCGTGCTGCCGGAGAAGCTCCAGAGCTTCGGCTCGTACTCCACCACGCTGAAGCTGATCCACGAGGTCGGCTACTGGGCGACCGATGCGATCCCCGAGGACAGCCGATTCTACTGGAAGAGCTATTTCACCTACGGCGACCGCTTCCGCGCCGTCCCGCTCTTCATCCCGATCTACGGCGACGCGGTCCGCGCGCGTTCGTATTGGCGCTCCCTGGCGACGCAGTACATGCAGGCGCGCCGCTGGGCCTGGGGCGTGACCGACATTCCCTACGTCGTGCAGAACGCCTTCCGGCATTCCGAGATCCCGCTCAGCTCGCGCATCTGGCGCGTGCTCAATCTCTTCGGCGAGCACATCAACTGGGCGATCGCGCCGTTCGTGATCATGTTCGGCGCCACGGTTCCGCTGCTCATCAACCCGGCGTTCGCCGAGACGACGCTGGGCCAGAACCTGCCGCTGTACGCTTCGACGATGCTGAGCATCGGCCTGGTCGCGCTCATCGTGCTGATCTGGGTGGAGTACAGCATCGTGCCGCCGCGTCCCGCGGGCTGGGGGCTGCTGACGCGGGTCATCAGCTACGTCCAGTGGATCGGGTTGCCCTTCGTCGGCATCTTCTTCAGCAACCTGCCGGCCCTGGACGCGCAGACGCGGCTGCTCACCGGTCGCTACCTGGAATACCGGGTCACCGAAAAGGCCTAGACCGATGCCCGACGAGACGGTGCCGATCGCGCGCGTCCCGCTCGCCCGGGCCCCCCGACGCCTCGTCGCCGCGCCGCTGGTCGCGATCGTCGTCGGCGCCGCCGCCGCAGTCCTCGGCGGGTTGCTCGGCGGCCTGGCCGGCATCGCCCTCGTCGTCGCCGGTGCCTTGACGGTCCTGCTCGCGGCGTGGCTCGGGCTCGTGCTGCTCACGATCCGGCTCGATGTCGACGTGTCGTCCGTGCGCGTCAGCTGGCTTGGCGGCGAGCGGCGCCACGCCCTCGTCCGCGGCCCGGTCACGCGCGTCGCGCTCGAGGGGCCGCAGGCCGCCGCACTTCACGCCCGGTTCGGCGCGTTCGGCTGGATCCTCGGCCGCGCCACGTTGCGCGGCGACGAGCGGATCGAGATCGTGCGCCTGGCGCCGACACCGTCGCTGATCCTGGTGCCGACCGAGGGCGTTCGACTGGCGATCGCGCCGCGGTCCGAGGGCGACCTGATCGCCGCGCTGACCGCCGCGGCCCGCGTCCAGCAGCGCCTCGACGCCGCGAGGCCCCGCGTAACGCTGCCGGTCGTGCCGACACACATCGAGCGCCCGCCGGCACGGCTGCCGGCACTCCCGGAGCCGGCCGAGCCGGCGCCGCGAGCCCTGACCGGGATCGAGCGGGTCGAGCTGGAGGAACGCCTCGCCGCGCAGCGCGCCGCCGCGCTCGCCGCGGCCGAGGCCGAGCGGCGGGCCCAGGAGGAAGCGCGAGCGGCCGCCGCTGCGGCACCGCCCGTCCCGATGCGCCGCGAACGGCGCCACATCCCGGTGCCGCGTCCGCGCGTCGCGCGGCCGGCCTGGACGAAGCCGTCGCGCGCGGTGCTCGCGCCGCTGGCCGTCATGCTCGTGCCGCTGATCGGGGCAGCGATCGCCTGGGGCGCCGCGGTGGTCAGCGGGCAGGACCGGGCGGCATCGGTCCAGAACCTGGTGCTGGCGCTGGTGCTGGCCGGTCCGGGCGCAACGCTGGCCGCCATCGCGGTTCGCTTGTGGCGGCCGCGGCTTGTTCCGCTGATCGTGGGCAGCGCGCTGTTCGCGCTGGTGCTGGTCGGCGGCTCGCTGGTCCCGCGCTGAATTGACACCGCGGCGGCGCGCTGCGACGATCGGTCGCACAACAGCACAGCGGCAGCGACGGAGACAGCGCTCGACGTCGAACGCGAGCCAGGAGCGAGCCCGGACGGTGGAAGCGGGCGGCATCGCGACGACGAGCCATCACTCCCGAGCCGGAGGCGCCAAGCGGCGAAGGCCGTGCGTAACGCCTCCCGGGAACGCCACCCGATAGCAGCGGCGGCGCCATCGGCCTTCGAAGGCAGGCCCGTGGTGCGAGGAGTGGACCGAGCGGCATCGGTCAAGCGCGGGTGGTACCGCGGGAAGCCAATTCCCGTCCCGGATGTGGGACGGGTTTTTTGTTGGAGTGAGCGTGTTCAGGCAGGTTTCGACGAAGCTGGATGTGCCCGCCCTGGAGCGGGAGATGATCGAGGTCTGGCGCGAGGGCCGGACGATGGAGCGCTACCTCGCACGGAACGACGCGCGCGAGGAGAGGTTCAGCTTCCTCGACGGGCCGATCACGGCCAACAACCCGATGGGGGTCCATCACGCCTGGGGCCGCACCTACAAGGACCTGTACCAGCGTTACCACACCATGCTGGGGCAGAAGCAGCGCTACCAGAACGGATTCGACGCACAGGGCCTGTGGATCGAGGTCGAGGTCGAGCGACAGCTCGGCTTCAACAACAAGCGCGAGATCGAGTCGTTCGGCATCGACAAGTTCGTGGAGCTGTGCAAGCAGCGCGTCGACACGTACGCCGCGCTCATCACCGAGCAGAGCAAGCGGCTCGGGATGTGGATGGACTGGGAGCACAGCTACATCACCAACTCGGACGAGAACAACTACACGATCTGGTCGTTCCTGGCCGAATGCCACCGTCGCGGCCTCATCTACCGCGGCCACGACGTGATGCCGTGGTGCCCGCGCTGCGGCACCGGCCTGTCGAACATGGAGATTGCCACCGAGGGCTACCGCGAGCTGACGCACCTGTCGCTGACCGTAGAGATGCCGATCACCGATGTCGGCCGCGAGGACGAGTCGCTGCTGGTGTGGACGACCACGCCGTGGACCCTGTCGTCGAACGTCGCGGCGGCGGTCAGCCCTGAGCTGACCTACCTGCAGGTCGCCGGGCGCGACGGTCGGCGCTGGTGGCTGAGCCGCGGATCGAAGTCACGCGTTGCGCCCGAGGCCGAGGTCCTGCGCGAGGCGCCGGGCAGCGAGCTGGTCGGCCTTCACTACCGCGGCCCGTTCGACGAGCTGCCGGTGGCGCAGGGCGTCGAGCACCGCGTCATCGCCTGGGACCAGGTCTCGGACGAGGAGGGCACTGGGATCGTGCACATCGCTCCCGGCTGCGGGCAGGAGGACTTCGCACTCTCGAAGGTCGAGGGCCTTGCCGTGCTCGACCCGATCGACCAGTTCGGGGTCTTCGGTCCCGGCTATGGCTGGCAGACCGGCCGCTACGCCGGTCGGTCGGAGGAGCCGTCCGCCGAGATGGCGCGGGCGGTGGCCGAGGACCTCGAGGGCAAGGGAATCCTCGTCGCGCGCGAGCAGTACACCCACTCCTATCCGGTGTGCTGGCGCTGCGGCACCGAGCTGCTCTTCCGGCTGGTCGACGAGTGGTTCATCCGCATGGACCCGCTGCGCGAGCCGATCTCGGCGGTGACGCGCGCCACGACCTGGTTGCCGGAGGGGATCGGCCTCGAGGAGCGCGAGCTCGACTGGCTGCGCAACATGGGCGACTGGATGATCAGCAAGAAGCGCTACTACGGCCTGGCGCTGCCGATCTGGATGTGCCTCGACTGCGGCGAATGGGACGTCATCGGCTCGAAGGACGAGCTGCGCGAGCGTGCTGTCGCCGGCTGGGACGAGTTCGAGGGCCACTCGCCGCACAAGCCGTTCATTGACGCGGTGGAGATCGGCTGCTCGGCGTGTGGCGGCCGCTCGCGTCGCGTGCCGGACGTCGGCAACCCGTGGCTCGACGCCGGGATCGTGGCGTACTCGACGATGGGCTGGAACAGCGACCGAGCCGAGTGGGAGCGCTGGTTCCCCGCGGACATGATCACCGAGTCGTTTCCCGGCCAGTTCCGCAACTGGTTCTATGCTCTGCTGACGATGTCGACGGTGCTCACCGACCGCACGCCGACGAAGGTGATCCTCGGCCACGCGCTGGTTCGCGACGAGCACGGCGAGGAGATGCACAAGAGCAAGGGCAACTCGATCCCGTTCGACGAGGCTGCCGACCACATCGGTGCCGACACCATGCGCTGGATGTTCGCGACCGCGAATCCCGCGGTGAACGTCAACTTCGGCTACGGGCCGGGCGCGGAGGTCGTGCGCCGCTTCTTCCTGCCACTGTGGAACACCTATGCCTTCCTGGCCAACTACGCGCGGCTGGACGGCTGGACACCGTCGGAGACCGATGCGGTGGCCGGTCGCACGCTGCTCGACCGATGGATCCTGTCGCGCCTCGACTCGCTGGTCGAGACGGTGCGCGCCGGCCTCGACGCCTACGACGCCGCATCCTCGGCGCACGCCATCGAGGCCTTCGTCGAGGACCTGTCGAACTGGTACGTGCGCCGCTCGCGGCGCCGCTTCTGGAAGGGCGAGCTCGACGACGACAAGCGCGCCGCCTACGCCACGCTCCACGAGGTGCTGACCGCGGTTGCGCGGCTGCTCGCGCCCTTCGTCCCGCACCTCGCCGACGCGATGTGGCGCAACCTGGCAGCCGACCGCGCGGACTCGGTCCACCTCGCCGACTATCCGGCGGTCGTCGCCGGGCGGCGCGACGCCGGCCTTGAGGAAGCGGTCGACCTGGCGCGACGGGTCGTCGGCCTGGGGCACACCGCCCGCGCGGCGTCGAAGCTGCGCACCCGACAGCCGCTCCGCGCGGTGCGCGTCAAGCTGCCGCCGGGCCTCGACGGGGCCCTCTCAAACGATCCCGCCGTCGCGGCGGCGCTGCGTGAGCAGGTCCTCGACGAGCTCAACGTCAAACTGCTCGAGGTCATTCCCGACGAGTCGGAGATGGTCGAGCGCACGCTCTACCCGCTGCTGCCGGTCATCGGGCCGCGTCACGGCAAGGCGGTCGGCGCGGTGATGGCCGGCGCGCGCTCCGGCGAGTGGCGGCTGCGCGACGACGGCCGCGTTGAGGTCGGCGGCGTGACGCTCGAGCATGATGAGTTCCAGCTCACCGGCCGGGCGCGCCCTGGCCACGAGGTCGCCGAGGACGGAAACCTGCTCGTCGCGCTCGATACCGAGCTCGACGACGCGCTCGCCGCCGAGGGACTGGCCCGGGAAGTGGCGCACCGGCTCCAGAACCTGCGCAAGGCCGCGGGGTACGAGGTCAGCGATCGGATCGCGGTGGCGGTGGGCGGCGACGAGGCGACGCTGCGGCGCCTGGAGCCGTTTCGGCGCTGGCTCGTCGAGGAGACGCTGGCGACCTCGCTCGAGCTCGGGCCCGAGGCCACGCTCGCCGATGCCGACCGTGATGAGGAGCTGGTGCTCGAAGGTGGCGAGCTACGCCTGGCCGTGCGCCAGGCGGCGGAGGCATCGCGTAGCATCTAGCCGACGATGAGCAACGAGACGCCACATTCCGACGGGCGCGCCGATGTGCTCGCCCTGCTGGCGACCGCGGCCGGGGTCTACGCCGCCGACCAGCTGAGCAAGGCGCTCATCGTGGCGAACATCGAGCTCGGTGACTCGGTCCGGGTGGTGGGGGACCTCGTCCAGCTGTGGCACGCGCGCAACGCCGGCGCGGCGTTCAGCATGCTGCAGGGCGAGCAGCTCCTCTTCCTGGTGGTCAGCGTCGTGGCGCTGGGGATGATCGCCTACTTCCATCGCGCCTTCCGTGGCCACAGCCGCTGGCTGCAGGCGATCCTCGGCCTGGTGCTGGGTGGCACCCTCGGCAACCTGACCGACCGCATCCGTCACGGCTACGTCACCGACTTCATCTCGGTCGGCTTCGGCAACGTCCGCTTCCCGACGTTCAACGTCGCCGATTCGGCGGTCGTCGTTGGCATCGGCCTGCTGGTGATCTACCTGCTGCTCAGCGACCGGCGGCGCGCAGAGGCGCACGCGTGACCGATGCGTCCGCGATCGGCGACCGGACGGTGACCGGCGCCGCCGAGGCCGGACGCTTCGACCTGGCGGTGAGCGCGGTGGCCGGCATCAGCCGGGCGCACGCGCAGCGGCTCATCTCCGATGGCCGGGCCCTGGTCAATGGACGACGCGCGCGGTCGAGCGACCGGCTGCGCGGCGGCGAGCAGGTGTCGGTCACGCTCTCGGCGCCTCCCGACCCGACGCTCGTGCCCGAGTCGATTCCGCTGCGCATCGCCTACGAGGACGCGGCGATGCTCATCGTCGACAAGCCGGCGGGGCTCGTGGTCCATCCGTCGGCCGGGCACAGCAGCGGCACGCTGGTGCACGCGCTGCTCGGCCGCGCCCGCGCATCCGGCGAGCCGCTCGGCAGCATCGCCGGCGTCGAACGTCCCGGCATCGTGCATCGGCTGGACAAGGACACCTCAGGGCTGCTGCTCGTCGCAAAGACCGATGCCGCGCAGGCGAGCCTCATGCGCCAGTTCGGCGAGCGCTCGATCGAGAAGGAGTACGTGGCGCTGGTCCGCGGCGCGCCGCCGGTGCTGCGCGGCCGGATCGAGGCGCCCGTCGGGCGCGATCCGCGCGACCGCCAGCGCATGGCGGTCGTCGCCGGTGGCCGCGACTCGGTGACCGACTATGCCGTGCTCGGCAGCGGCGGCGGCTACTCGCTGCTCGCGCTGCAGCCACGCACCGGCCGCACCCACCAGATCCGCGCCCATCTCGCCTACCTGCGCCTGCCGATCGCCGGGGACCTGCGCTACGGCGGCGGCATCGGTCCGGGCGGCCTGGAGCGCCAGTTCCTGCACGCCGCACGGCTTCGGCTGCTGCGGCCGACCGACGGGGCTCGGCTGCGCGCCTGGAGCGAGCTGCCCGCCGACCTGGCGGCGTCGCTCGAGGCCGCGGGGATCGATGGCGGCGACCTGCCGCGCGGCGTCGGCGCAGCGGTCGAGGAGGAACGGTGAGCCAGGCTGAGCCCAGGCCGGAGCAGAAGCGGCTCGTCTTCCCCAACCCGATGCTCGTGGTCGTGTCGGGGCCGTCGGGCGTCGGCAAGAGCACGATCGTGGCCGAGCTGGTGCGCCGCCATCCGCAGGCGGTGCCGATCGTGACCGCCACGACCCGTCAGCGGCGGCCGGACGAGATCGACAAGGTCCATTACCACTTCCTGTCCGCCGACCAGTTCGATGCGTTGCGCGACTCGGGTGGGCTGCTCGAGCATGCCAACGTCCACGGCAACTGGTACGGCACGCCGATCGGCCAAGTGCGCGGCATCCTTGCCGCCGGGCGTGACGCGATCGCCGTGCCCGACCCGCAGGGCGCTCGCTCGATCCGTGCCCTCGTGCCGGATGCGCTGCTCATCTTCGTCATGCCGCCCTCGTTCGAGGACCTCACCGAGCGGCTGAAGGGCCGTGGATCGGAGGACCCGGAGAGCTTCGAGCGCCGACGGCGTGACGCCGAGCGCTGGATGGCCGATGCCGGCGATTACGACCACGTCATCGTGAACGAGACAGGCCACCCGGAGGAGGCCGCCGAACGCATCTGGGAGATCATTCAGGCCGAGGCGCGACGCGACCCGCCGCGCGTCGTCAACATCTGAGCGAGGCCGCCGCCATGGCTCGCTCGGCGGGGGATCGCGGGGTGCAGGTCGCGGTCGAAGCGGTCGCCGACCGCCCCGAGCGAACGTTCAGCTACCTGCTCCCTGAGCACCTGGGCGATCCGCGGCCCGGGTCGCTGCTGCTGGTGCCATATGGCCGCCGGCTGGCGTTGGGCTACCTCGTGGCTGCCGCCTCGGTCGACGGGGCGACCGAGCTCAAGCCGGTCGAGGCGGTCGTCTCCGAGCCGATGCTGACGCCTGACCTCCTGACGCTGGCCGGCGAGATCGCGCACTACTACCGCGCGCCGATCGGCACCGCGATCGCCGCGATGCTGCCGCCCGGCCTCGAGTCGCGGCTCCAGCGCCGCTGGGAGGTCATCGACGCCGCGCAGCTGCCGGCGGCCGGTGACGTGCCGCTCGACGACGCGACGCTCCTCGCGCTCGGGCCGGTGCGCGGCGGGCAGCGCTGGATCGACGGGCTGCGCAGCCGCGGCGTGATCCGCGCCAGCTGGTCGCTGCGGCCGCCGACGGTCAGCACGCGGCGGGAGCGGGTGCTGCGGCCGCTCCCGGGCGAACGCCCGCTGCCGCGCCGAGCGCCGCTGCAGCGGTCGATCCTCGACGCGCTGGGTGGCGCCGAGCGCAGTTTCGGCGAGCTGGCGGAGGAGCTCGGCGTTTCGTCCGGCTCACTCCTGGTAGCGGCGCGCCGTCTGGAGTCCGCCGGCCACGTGGTGCTCGGCTGGCGTGACGTGGGTCGTGACCCGCTCGGGCACCGTGACGCCGCGCCGCCGCCGGCACATCAGCTGGTCGACGAGCAGTCGTCCGCGGTCGCGGCGATCGCGGGACTGCCACCCGGCGGTGAACTGCTGCTCGAGGGCGTCGCGGCCGCCGGCAAGACCGACGTGTACCTCGCGGCGATCGCCGCGACGGTCGCGGCGGGCCGCGGCGCGCTTCTGCTCGTTCCGGAGCTGAGCCTCGTTCCGCAGGTCGCCGACCGGCTGGCGGGGATCGCCGGCGACCGGCTGGCGGTGCTCCACTCCGGGCTGTCGGCGGGGGAGCGTCACGACGAGTGGTGGCGGATCCTGCGCGGCGAGGCGCAGGTCGTCGTCGGGACGCGCACCGCCATCTTCGCCCCGTTGCGCGATCTCGGGCTGATCGTCGTCGACGAGGCGCACGACGGGGCGTACAAGTCGGACCGCACGCCGCGCTACGACGCGCGCTGGGTGGCGCGCCACCGCGCCACCCAGACGGGGGCGCAGTTGGTGCTGGGCACCGCGACGCCCGAGGTGACGACGATCGCACGGGTGCGTGGCGGGCTGGTCGAGCGGGCGCGACTGGTCGAGCGGCGCGTGGGGGTGGCACCCGCCATCGAGGTCGTCGACCTGCGCGCTGAGCTCGCCGAGAACAACCGGTCGATCTTCTCCCGATCACTCGCGGCAGCGCTGGCCGAGCTGCGACGCGGCACGCAGCAGGCGATCCTCCTCATCAACCGTCGCGGCGCTGCCACCTTCGTGCTGTGCCGCGACTGTGGCGAGAGCCTGCGCTGCCCGGACTGTGACCTGCCGTTCGTCTTTCACCTCGCCGGCGGGCAGCTGCGCTGCCACCACTGCGGCCGCACGGCGGCTCCGCCCGAGCACTGCCCGCATTGCGGCTCGGCGCGAATCCGCTATTTCGGCGCCGGGACCCAGCGCGTCGAGGCCGAGCTCCGCGGCCGCTTCCCGCGGCTGCGCGTCGCCCGGCTCGACTCGGACGCACTGGCGCAGCGGCGAGGCTTCGAGTCGGTCTACGACGAGTTCCGGTCGGGCGCCGTCGACGTCCTGGTCGGCACGCAGCTCGCGGCGAAGGGGCTCGACCTGCCGACGGTGACCCTTGCCGGCGTCATCGCCGCGGATGTCACGCTCAACCTGCCCGACTACCTCGCGCCCGAGCGCACGTTCGCGCTGCTGGCCCAGGTCGCCGGTCGCGCGGGACGCGGACCGCTGCCCGGGCGGGTGATCATCCAGACCTACGCCCCGGAGCACTACGCCATCCGCGCGGCCGCGCGGATGGATGTCGACGGTTTCGCGGACGAGGAGCTCCCGCGCCGGCGGCTGCTGCGCTACCCGCCGTTCAGCGTTCTGGCGAGGCTGCTGCTGGCCGATGCCGACCGCGGACGCCTGGAAGGGCGCGGACGCGACGTGGCGCAGGCGGTCTCGATCCCCGGTGTCGACGTGCTGGGTCCCCTGCCGGCCTACGTCCCGCGGCGCGCGGGTCGCTGGCGGATGCAGGTCATCCTGCGCGCACCGGACGTCGCGACCCGGCTGGCCGCACTCGAGCGGGTGCCAGGCGGGGTCGCCATCGACGTCGACCCGGAGTCGCTGCTGTGAGGCGCCGCCGCCGCATCGGTACAATGGCGGCATGGTCATCCGCCGCATCCTGACTGCCGAAGAGCCGATCCTGCGGGAGCGCGCTCGCAAAGTCACCAACTTCGACGCCAGCCTGCACCGCCTGCTCGACGACATGCTCGAGACGATGCGCGACGCGCCGGGCATCGGTCTCGCCGCCAACCAGGTCGACGTGCCGCTGCAGGTCGCCATCATCGAGCTCGAGGACAAGGTCACCGAGCTGATCAACCCGCAGATCGTGAAGGCATCGGGTGAGATCCTGGACTGGGAGGGCTGCCTGTCGATTCCCGGCTTCGTCGCCGAGGTCAAGCGGCATGCGAAGGTCACCGTCAAGGCCAGGGACCGGTACGGCAAGGAATTCCGCGTCAAGGGCGAGGAGCTGTTCGCGCGGGCGCTGCAGCACGAGATCGACCACCTGAACGGAATCCTGTACATCGACTACCTCGAATCGCTCGAGGAGCTGGTGCGCGTCAGCGACCGGCCGAGCGAGGTGGGGGAAGAGACGACCGCGGGAATCTAGTGGCGCGCCTCGGCCGGGTCGTGTTCCTGGCAACCGGGGCGTTCGGCCTTCCGCTCCTCGAGCCGCTGGTCGAGCTGAGCGACGAGCTGCTCGTCATCAGCCAGCCGGATCGTCCCGCCGGCCGCAAGCTCCATCCGCGACCGTCACCCATTGCGGAGCATGCCCGCGGGCTGGGGCTGCGCGTGGAGACCCCGCGGCGCCTGCGCTCCGACGAGGGTCGCTCGCTGCTTCGTGCCTTCGTGCCCGACGGGCTGCTGCTGGTCGCCTACGGGCAGCTGGTGCCCGAGGACATCCTGTCACTGGTGCCGCGCCCGCCGCTCAACGTGCATCCCTCGCTGCTGCCGCGGCATCGTGGCGCCGCGCCGGTGGCCGCCACGATCCTCGCCGGCGACCCCGTGGCCGGCGTGACGCTGATGGTCATGACCGCGACGCTCGACGCTGGACCGATCGCCGAGCAGTGGCACGTTGCCGTCAAGCCCGGGGAGCAGGCGCCCGAGCTCGAGCGGCGGCTGGCGCTTCTCGCAGCAGCGGTCGTGCCGTCGGCGCTGCAGCGCTGGGCCGGTGGCGAGCTGCGAAGCGAACCGCAGGACGAGCGGGCCGCATCGATGATCCGTCCGTTCACCCGGGCCGACGGCTGGATCGACTGGCGGTCGTCCGCCGTCGAGCTCGACCGCCGCGTCCGCGCGCTGCAGCCGTGGCCAGGAGCGTGGACGACGCTGGACGAGCGACGCGTCCACGTCCGGCGCGCGCGGCCGCTGCCCGGTGTCGACGACGTGCCGATCGGCGCACTGCTCCCGGGACCGGAGCCGCGCGTGGCATGCGGCAACGGCGCGCTGGCGCTGGAGGTCGTCCAGCCGGAGGGTCGCGGACCGATGCCCGGCGCCGACTGGCGGCGCGGCCTGTCGCGAGACCACGTGATCCTGGGCACGGACCAGCCGGCGGAGCGGATCGACCGGACCGCGCGAGGCGACTAGGGGAGCGTTCCCTCCGGGCCGGCAGTCGACACCGACGGGTGCGCCCGAGGCGGCTCGGGCGGCACGGGCTCGCCGGGCAGGTGCAGCAACGAGTCGACGCGCACCACGCCGGCGATCGCCTCCGCCTTGTGGATCAGCTCCTCACGCTGGCCGGGGTTGTCGACCTCGCCGCGCAGCACGACGACCCCCTCCTCGACGTTGATGTTGATCTTGCCCTGGGGAATCGAGGGGTCGGCGAAGAGCTCCGTCTCGACCTTGTCGGACAACCCCGAGTCGTTCAGCCTGCCGTTGCCGCCGTTGCGATGCGCAACCTGCTGCGAGATCGAGAACGCCTGGGTTCCGGCGCGTCGCGAGCCGCGCTCGACGGCGGTGCCGACGTCGCGCATGCGTGCGCGCGCCTGGTCGACGAGCACGGCGCGACGGCGCTTGCCGCGCTCCGGATCGAGGAGGTAGGCCGCCACCGCGCCGGCGGCCGCTCCGAGGAGCGCGAGCAGCATCCCCGGCGGGCCGCCGCGGCGGCTGGACTGGTCAGTTCGCAGGCGCTGCTCGCGCCATCGGTCGATGGTGTTCATCAGGTCCTCCAGGTGGGTATCGGCTTCAACCGATCCGCACGCGGCGTGCCGGGAAGCGCCGGTACGCCGGGCCCGTCGCGCCAGAAGCCGCGAAGGTCGCCGCGGAGACCCTCGGCTATACTCGAGCCCGCTTCCAAGGAGGTAGCAGACGAACATGGGTGGATTCCTGCCGTACATCCTGCTGGTGATGCTGCCGAGCATCGCGATCACCGGCTGGGCGGCGTGGCGTGTCAAGTCGACATACAGCAAGTGGTCGAAGGTTGACTCGGGCATCAACCTCGACGCGTTCGAGTTCGCCCGACAGCTCCTCGACCGGCAGGGCCTGCACGACGTGAAGATCGAGCCGGTTCCGGGTCAGCTCACCGATCACTACGACCCGCGCGGCAAGGTGCTGCGCGTCAGCCAGGCGGTCGCCGGCGGCTCGCAGCTCGGCAGCTTCGACCCGAGCCAGTCGATCCTTGGCGTCCAGCGGTCGGCCGGGGGCGGACCCCGTCTGTCGGTTGCATCGGCGGCGGTGATCGCGCACGAGGTCGGCCACGCCATGCAGGATCGCCAGCGCGACCCGTGGATGGTCGTGCGGCAGGCGATCGTGCCGGCTGTCCAGTTCGGCTCGGGAATCGCGCCGTGGCTCATTCTCGGCGGCCTGATCTTCAACATCCTGGGCCTCGCCTGGATCGGGCTCATCGCCTTCGGGGCCGCGGTGCTGTTCACGTTCGTGACGCTCCCGGTGGAGATCGGCGCGTCGGGCAAGGCGCTGGCCTTCGTCAGCAGCCTGGGCCTGTACGGCGAGCGGCAGGACGGCGCGCGCGACGTCCTGAAGGCGGCGGCCTGGACGTACGTCGCGGCGGCGCTGAGCGCGCTGCTCACGTTCCTGTACTACCTGTTCCTGATCATGGGGCGGCGTGACTGACCTGCCCCTGATCGGACCAGCGCCGGCGATCAGCGAGGTCGCCGAGGACGAGCTCGCCGCGTGGCTGATGGCCCGCGGCGAGCCTGCGTACCGGCTGCGCCAGCTGCTGGCGGGCATCCATCGGGCCGATGCGTCGGGGTTCGCCGACCTGCGCGAGCTGCCGAAGGATCTGCGCACGGCGCTGACCGATGCGTTTCGCTACTCGTCGATCGAGGCAAGCCACGTGTTGAGCGCCGATGCGGGGCTGACGGCCAAGGCGGTGCACCAGCTCCACGATGGACAGCGCGTCGAATCGGTCCTGATGCGCTATCCCGGCCGGCGGGGGTCGATGCGCACCACGATCTGCATCTCTTCGCAGGCCGGCTGCGCGGTCGGCTGCCCGTTCTGCGCCACGGGTCAGGCTGGCTTCGCCCGTCAGCTCTCGCCGGCGGAGATCGTCGACCAGGTGCTGCACTGGCACCGGCCGCCGTGGAACGCGCTGGGCGCCGGCTGGCGCTCCGCCGCCGGCACGGGCCACTACAACGTCGTGTTCATGGGCATGGGTGAGCCCCTCAACAACGCGAACCGCGTCTTCACCGCGGTCCGCATGCTGAACGACCCGGCGCGATTGGGGATCGGCGCGCGGCACATCACCGTCAGCACCTCGGGCGTGGTGCCCGGCATCGACCGCATGATCGATGAGCTGCCTCAGGTCAACCTGGCGATCAGCCTGCATGCCGCCACCGACGAGCTGCGCGACGAGCTCGTGCCACTCAACCGCAAGTGGCCCATCGAGCAGGTCATCGCCGCCGGCCGGCGCTTCGCCGGCGTGACGCGCCGACGCGTCAGCCTCGAATACGTGATGATCGACGGCGTGAACGACAGCGCAGAGCAGGCCGACCGGCTGGCGCGCCTGGCCAGCGGCTGGCTGAGCCACGTCAACCTCATCCCGCTCAACCCGACCCCCGGCTCGCGTTGGAGCGGCACGCCGCGCGCGGGCATCGATCGGTTCGTGGCGCTCCTCCGCGGCCACGGCGTGCCCGTGACGGTGCGGGACACGCGCGGTCGCGAGATCGACGCCGCGTGCGGACAGCTCCACGCACAGCTCGCCGGCCGGGAGCTGCCTCCCAATCGGGTGGTCAGCGACGGGTCGGTGCTCGCGGAGAGGACAGCGACGCCGGCGTGAGACATCGCGAGCCGCAGATCAGCGCCAGCATCCTGAACGCCGATTTCGCTCGGCTCGGTGCCGAGGTCGAGCGAGCGGCGGCAGGTGGCGTCGACTCCATCCACCTCGACGTGATGGATGGCCACTTCGTCGACAACCTGACGATCGGGCCTGTCGTGGTCGACGCCGTGCGAGCCCACGCCGCCGTGCCGTTCCACTCGCACCTGATGATCAGCCAGCCCCTGCGCTTCGTCGAGGAGTTCGCCAACGCGGGCTCGGATCTCATCATCTTCCACGTCGAGGCCGACGACGATCCGACGCCGGTCGTGCAGGCGATCCATCGCACCGGCCGGGCCGCGGGCCTGGCGATCAACCCTGAGACCGATGCCGACGCGGTGCTGCCGTACCTCGACCAGATCGACCTCCTGCTGGTGATGACCGTCCATCCCGGCTTCGGTGGACAGTCGTTCATCAGCGGGGTGCTGCCGAAGCTGCGCGACCTGCGCGACGAGATCACCCGGCGTGATCTCGACCTGCCGATCGGCGTCGACGGCGGTGTCGCCGGCGATACGATCGCCGCGGCCTTCGAGGCCGGCGGCGACATCCTGGTCGTCGGGTCGGCGCTGTACCGCAACAGCGGCGACCTCACGCCCGTCGTCGGCGAGCTGCGCGTCATCGCGCGATCGTCGGCCAGCAGCCCGCCGCCGGCACCGCGAACGCCACCCGACCCGATCGAAAGGACGTGACCCTGCTGCCCCTCGCTCGCCCCAGCCGCCTCGTCGTGGCGCTGCTCACGCTCGCCCTGCTGCTCGCCGCCTGCGGGAACACCAGCCTGCCGTTCCTGCCCAGCTCGCCGACGCCCGAGCCGCCGCGCGAGCTGACGGTGATGGCCGTCGACCGTCAGAGCGGCGCCCCGATCCCCGGCGTGCAGCTCGAGGCGGGCACGGCGACCGTCACGACCGGCAGGGATGGCAGGGCATCGCTCACTGCGCTGACCGGCACGCCCGTGAGCGCGGTGGCCGAGGGGTACGACCCGGCGAGCGGTGAGGTGCCGGCGCAGGGCGCGCTCGAGCTGAAGCTGCGCTCGAACGTCGTCAGCGGCACGGTGACCGATCCCGTCGGGAAGCCGGTCGCCGGCGTCCGCGTGTTCGTCGACGGCGACGCCTCGAGCCCGATCGTGCGGACCGACGAGAAGGGCGACTATCTCCTGCCCGATGTTCCCGAGGGCGCGACGATCGTCTTCAAGCGGGCCGGGTTCCGGCTGGCGCTGCTGCCGGCGGCACAGATCGGCGAGGCCGTCGCGCTTCAGCCGTTCGAGGCGCGGGCGCTGTATGCGCCCGCCGCGGTGTTCGAGGCGCCCGGACGCCTGGACCGCATGCTCGAGCTCATCGACCGGACCGAGGTCAACGCCATGGTCATCGACGTCAAGGAGACCGCTGGCAACCTCTACTGGGACACGGACCTGCCGCAGGCCAAGCAGGTCGGCGCGGTGATGGAGCACCCGCTCTTCGAGCTGAACGAGCTGCTGCCGAAGCTGAAGGAGCGCGGCATCTACACCATCGCCCGCATGGTCGTGATGAAGGACAACACGCTCGGCAAGGCGAAGCCGGATTTCGCGGTGCACAACTCGCGCACCGGCGGTCCGTGGCGCGACTTCGGGGGCGGCATCTGGCTCGACCCGTTCGAGCCGGGCGTGGCCGAGTACATCGCCGCGCTGGCCGGCGACCTTGCCGACAAGGGATTCGATGAGGTGCAGCTCGACTACGTTCGCTTCTTCAGCGACGGTCCGTACGACGAGGCCGATACGAACCTGCCGAACACCCAGTCGTTCCGTCTGCCGGCCGTCGGACGCCTCTTCCGGCTCGTCTCTAACCGGCTGGCGCACACCCACGCCTTCCTGGGAGCCGACGTCTTCCCGGTCGCCTTCATCGCGGCCGACGACCAGGGCATCGGGCAGCGGCCGGAGGTGATCATGCCGTACGTCGACTACTTCGACCCGATGGTCTACCCCAGCCACTACGGCCCGGGCGTCTTTGGCTTCCCGGTTCCGAACGAGCACCCGTACGAGGTGATCAACCAGACGCTCAAGATCATGAACCGCGAGGCGACGGGCCTGCCGATGGTGATCCGTCCCTGGATCCAGGACTTCGGCTACGGCTCCTTCCGGGCGTACACCGGGGCCGATGTCCTGGCCGAGATGAAAGCGCTGCGCGACAACGGCGCGCAGGGCTGGATGATCTGGAACGCGCAGGCGCGGTTCACCGAGTCGGCATTGGGTCCGCCGGTCGAGGGCGAGGCGTCCGCGCCGATGACGGCGCCGCCGTCCGCGTCGCCCTCGCCAACGCCGACGTCATCGGCGTCCGCTGCCGCATCCGCTTCGGCAAGCGCCTCAGCCGCCCCCTAGGCCGATGCGTCTCGTCGTCCAGCGCGTGGTGCGCGCCGAGGTCCGCGTGGGCGGCGTGGTGATCGGCCGAATCGACCGGGGTGCCGCCGTGCTGACCGGCGTGGCGGCGGGGGACGGTGCCGGGACGATCGACCGCATGGCGAACAAGCTCGCCGGGCTGCGCTACTTCGAGGACGCCGCGGGACGAACGAACCTATCGATCGCCGATGCCGGTGGAGCGTACCTGGTCGTGAGCCAGTTCACGCTGCTCGCCGACGTGCGGCGCGGCCGTCGCCCCGGGTTCACCGGCGCCGCGCTGCCTGACGTCGCCGAGCCATTGGTCGAGCGCTTTGTCGAACGCCTGCGGGCAATGGGCCACCAGGTCGCGACCGGGCGCTTCGGCGACGAGATGGAGGTCGAGCTGGTGAACGACGGTCCGTTCACCTTGGTGCTCGACTCGGAGCATTGACGGACGTCAGCGGCCGGAGGCGTCAGACCTTCTGGGCGGTCCGGCGGCAGCGCGAGCAGGCCTTGACGGTGACCGGACGGCCGTCGCGCTCGATGACGAGCGATTGCAGGTTCGGGAGCCAGCGGCGCAGAGCGCGCTTGCGGTTCATCCCGACGGACTGCGGATTCCAGCCGGTGATCGGCTTCTTGCCGCAGATATCGCACTCACGTGCCATGGGAACGGATCTCCAATCACGAACGAACCGGCGCGCACGTTCGGCGGCGCCGGAGCGACGAGGATGGTAGCACGCTACGATCGGCCGGTGCAATCGAGGGTGGGTCGCAGGCAGGAGGATCCATGGCGCAGCTGATCGTCGAGTTCATCGGCACGTTCGTGCTCGTCTTCACGGTCGGCATGACGGTGATCAACCCCGGCGGGGCCGGGCCGCTGGCACCGTTGGCCATCGGCGCGTCGCTGATGGTGATGGTCTACGCCGGGGGCCACATCTCCGGTGCCCACTACAACCCCGCCATCAGCCTCGCCGTGCTCGTCCGTGGCGGGATGAAGCTGCGGTCGATGATCGAGTACTGGGTGGCGCAGCTGATCGGCGCCGGCGTGGCCGTCGCCGCGGTGATCCTGCTGAAGAACGGGCCCGGCGCATCGGCCGGCGAGCCCGACCCGTTGCACGCCCTCGTCGCCGAGTTCATCTTCACGTTCGCGCTGTGCTACGTCATGCTCAACGTGGCGACCGCCGAAGAGACGAGCGGCAACTCGTTCTACGGCCTGGCCATCGGCTTCACCGTCACCGTCGGCGCCTACGCCGTCGGTGGCATCTCCGGCGGCGTCTTCAACCCGGCCGTGGCGGCGGGCGTCGTCGGCATGGGGATCATTCCGTTCGCCAGCATCTGGATCTACCTGGTCGCCAACCTCGTCGCGGCCGTGGCCGCCGGCGCCGTCTTCGTGCTGATCCATCCACGCCCGCTGGCGGCGCCGGTCGCGGGTGAATCCGACGGTGCGGCTGCCTAGCGACCGATGCCGTCGCGTATCGCCGAACCGGTCGACCAGCTCGACCTGCCGATCCGGGGGGCGCTGCCCGAGCTGGCGCGCCACGCGCCGATGCTGCTGCGGCTGGGCATCGCCAGCCCTCGCCAGGCCCTCTTCTACCTGCCGTTCCGCTACGACGACTTCAGCGAGCTGCGGCCCCTCGCGGAGCTCATCCCCGACGAGAAGCAGTCGGCGCTGGTGCGCGTCGACTCGATCAAGGTCGAGAAGGGCTTCGGCCGCAAACCGCAGCGCGTGATCGCCCAGGTCTCCGATACGAGCGGCAGCGCCGAGGCGATCTGGTTCGGGCGTCGCTTCGTCGAGACGAAGCTGCGGCCGGGGACCGAGATCGTGCTCAGCGGCAAGGTCACCGAGCGCGGCTGGCGCCCGCAGTTCACCAGCCCCGACTTCTCGCCGGCGGGGCACGAGTCGATCCACACCGCGCGGGTCGTGCCCGTTTATCCGCTCACCACCGGCGTGACCCAGAAGCGGCTGCGCGAGGTGCTCGCGCGTGTCCTGGACCGATGCCTCCCGCTCGTCGCAGACCCGCTCCGCGAGCCCGAGCACGCCGGCCTGCCCGGCTTGGCGGCGGCGCTGCGGACCGTGCATTTCCCGGAGGATGCCGGCGACGTGCAGCCGGCCCTCGACCGCCTCGCCTTCGACGAGCTGCTGGCGCTGCAGCTCGGCCTCGCGCAGGGCCGCCTGGCGCGCGCGACGCTGCGCGCGCCGGCCATCACGGTGAGCGACAGCGCGATCGGGCGGATCGTGGCCGAGCTGCCGTTTCGGCTGACCGACGACCAGCGGACGGCGGTCGACGACATCGCCGAGGACCTGCGCGCCGACCGGCCGATGCGCCGCCTGCTGCAGGGCGACGTGGGCAGTGGCAAGACCGCGGTCGCGGCGGTCGCACTCGGGGCCACGGTGCGCGGCGGCTGGCAGGCGGCGCTGATGGCGCCGACCGAGATCCTGGCGCGCCAGCATCACGGCGGACAGGCGCCGCTGCTCGATGCGCTCGGCGTGCGCTCGGCCTTCCTCTCCGGGTCGCTCCCCGCAGCCGAGAAGCGGCGGATTCACGCCGCCATCGAGGCGGGCGAGGTCGACGTGGTGATCGGCACGCACGCGGTGATCAGTGAGGGGGTCGTCTTCCGGCGGCTGGGGCTGGCGGTCGTCGACGAGCAGCATCGCTTCGGCGTCGGGCAGCGCGCTCGGCTGCAGGCGAAGGGCGACGACCTCGAGCCCCACATGCTGGCGCTGACCGCGACGCCGATCCCGCGCACCCTGGCACTGACCGTCTACGGCGATCTGTCGATCAGCACCATTCGTCAGCTGCCGCCGGGCCGCCAGCCGGTTCGCACCGAGATCCGCGACCGTTCGGCGCTCCCCAACATCGAGGCCTTCCTGGCGTCGGAAGCGGCCGAGGGACGACAGTCGTTCGTCGTCGTGCCGCTGGTCAGCGAATCCGAGGCGCTGAGCGCCGCCTCGGCCGAGGCCGAGGTCGAGCGGCTGCGCGGCCGCCTGCCGGCGCTGCGCATCGGCTTGGTGCACGGGCAGCAGAAGTCCGCCGATCGGGACGCCACCATGCGCGCCTTCGCCGGCGGCGAGATGGACATCCTGGTGGCGACCACGGTGATCGAGGTCGGGATCGACGTGCCGAACGCATCGGTCATGCTCGTCCAGGATGCGGAGCGCTTCGGGCTGGCCCAGCTCCACCAGCTGCGTGGCCGGGTCGGGCGTGGACCCCACCGCTCGTTCTGCATCCTCGTGTCCGATGCCGGCGACGAGCTCGCGCGGCAACGCCTCGAGGTGCTGCGCGGCTCGAACGACGGCTTCGCCATCGCGGAGGCGGATCTGCAGCTGCGCGGCGCCGGCAACCTGCTCGGCACGCGCCAGGCCGGACTGCCGCCATTGCGCGTCGCCTCGCTCTTCGAGCCGCGCCACCTGCGTCTGGCCGAACGGGCGCGCACGCTCGCCGAGGAGGTGATCGGCGACGACCCGACGCTCGCCGGGCGGCCGGGCCTGGCGCGGCTGCAGCGCGACTTCGCGCCACTCGAGGAAGCGGGCGACGCCGCCTGATGCGGGTCATCGCCGGCACGGCGCGCGGCGTGCCGCTGATCGCCCCGCGCGACCGCGCCACGCGGCCGATCGCCGACCGCGTCAAGGAGACGCTGTTCGGCATCCTCGGCGAGGCGGTCGTCGACGCGCGGGTGCTCGACCTGTATGCCGGCAGCGGGGCGATCGGCATCGAGGCGCTGTCGCGCGGCGCGGCGACCTGCACGTTCGTCGAGCGTGGACGGGCCGCCCTGGATGCGCTGCGCCGCAACCTGGAGCGGACGCGGCTGGGGGCATCGGCCAGCGTCGAAGAGCGCGACGTGCTGCGCATGCTGGAGGATGAGCCGGCGCATCGGTATGACCTGGCGTTCCTGGATCCGCCGTACGCCGAGCGTGCTATCCTCGCGCCGCTCGAGCGCCTGCTGCCGTGGCTCGCGGAGGACGCCATCGTGATCGTGAAGCACTTCTGGCGCACGGACGTGCCCGTGCCGGCCGGCCTGGCTGCCTGGCGCGACCGGCGCTTCGGCGAGACGACGCTCACCTTCCTGCGTGCCGGAGCGGACCGGTGACCCGCATCGCGGTCTTTCCCGGTTCGTTCGACCCGATGACCAACGCCCACCTCGACGTCGCGCGTCGCGCGGGCACGCTCTTCGACCGCCTGATCATCGGGGTGCTCAACAACCCGAAGAAGCGCCCGGTGTTCGACATCGACGAGCGGGTCGAGCTCATTCGCGCCGCGGTCGCGGGATTCGGCGAGAACGTCGAGGTGCAGGCCTTCGACGGGCTGACCGTCGACTTCGCGCGGCGCAACGGCGCCGGCTTCATCGTGCGCGGGCTCCGGGCGGTCAGCGACTTCGAGGCCGAGCTGCAGATGGCCCACACCAATCGCAAGCTCGAGCCGTCGGTCGACACCGCCTTCCTCATGTCGGCGCTCGAGTTCGGCTACCTGTCGTCGACCCTCGCCAAGGAGGTGGCCCAGTTCGGGGGTGACGTCTCTGGCATGGTGCCGCCACCGGTGGCCGACGCCCTGCACCGCCGCCTCGGCCAGGGCCGCTGAGCACCGGGTCTATAATCCCCCGAACGCAGCGTCAGATCCCCGCTGAGCCGTCGGAGGGCTGGGCCACGGACATCATCTTCCTCGTCGAACGACTCGAATCGCTGGTGGCCGGCGGCAAGAAGCTGCCGCTGACCAACAACGTCGTGCTCGAGCAGGCGGGCCTCCTGGAGCTCATCGATCAGCTGCGCGCATCGGTCCCGGAGGAAGTGCGACAGGCCAAGCGCATCACCGATGAGGTCGGACGGATCACCGAGCGCGCCCACGAAGAAGCCGATGCGGTGCTGGCGCGCGCCCAGGAGCAGGCCGCGCAGATGCTCGAGGAGCGCGAGCTCGTGAAGATGGCGCAGCAGCGCGCACGCGAGCTGCTCGATGCCGCCGGCGACGAAGCCGCCGAGGTGCGGCGCGGGGCCGACGAGTACGCCGCCGGCGTGCTGATCCGTCTCGAGGGCGAGTGCATCAAGGCACTGACCAGCATCAAGCGCGGGATCGACATGCTCGACGAACGCCATCGTCTGCCGGAGCCGACCTCCGGCGACGGCGTCCAGGCTCCCATGGGGAGCGCCCAGGAGCCGGCCGAGCCCGTCCAGCGGCCATGACCTCGTTCAACGTCGCCGGGTTGCTCCACGAGCCGCCCGGGGCGGTGCGCGAGCACCATCTGCGCGACCACTACGTCAACCTCGGCCCGGACGTCGAGCTCGCCGGACCGATGGACCTCGACCTGCGCCTGCAGCGCACCAACCGCGGGGTCCTGGTGCGGGGCACCGTCACCGCCCCGCTGCGGCGCACCTGCGCGCGCTGCCTGGACCCGTATGTCGATGAGGTGACCGTCCCGATCTCCGAGGAGTTCCTGCCATCGGTCGACCCGGCGAGCGGCGCACCGCTCGCCACGCCAGCCGACGACGAGCAGGTCCTTGCGATCAACGCGCACCACGAGATCGAGCTCGACCCGGTGCTGCACGACGAGCTGCTGCTGACCGAGCCGATGCACCCGCTCTGCCGGCCCGACTGTCCGGGGCTGTGCACCGAGTGCGGCGAGAGCCTGGCCGGCGGCCCGCACGATCACGGGCCGGCCGAGATCGATCCTCGGCTCGCCGCCCTGGCGCGCCTGCTCGACGAGCCGGGCGAGCAGTAGCCGCGCGCGCCATCGGCCAGTCCGGTTCGAGCGTTCCCATCCAGCGGCCGCTATACTGCGACGTCCCCTGTTGATCAGATCCCAAGGAGTCACGCGTGGGCGTTCCCAAGCGAAGAGTTTCAAAGGCCCGCCAGGGCGAGCGTCGGGCTCACCTGGCGATCGGCGCGCCACCCCTGGTCGAGTGCGACCACTGCCACGAGCTGAAGCGCGCGCATCACGTCTGCCCGACCTGCGGTTACTACGGCGGCCGCGAGGCGGTCCGGGTCGAGCCGGCCACGCCGGCGGAGAGCCAGGGCTGACGTCCCGCACCTGATGCGCATCGCGGTCGATGCGATGGGCGGCGACCATGCACCCCGCGAGGTGGTGCGTGGTGCGCTCAACTACGCGGCCGCACATGCCGACGAGGTGATCCTGGTCGGCGACGTTCCCCGCCTCGAGCGCGAGGTTTCCGAGTACGGACGCGGGCGCCCGGCCAGCGTCCATTTCGTCGACGCGCCCGAGGTCATCGAGATGGGCGAGCCGCCCGCTGCCGCGCTGCGGGCCAAGCGACGCGCGTCGATCCGGGTGGCAACCGACCTGGTGCGCAACGGCGAGGCCGACGCCGTCGTCAGCGCCGGGTCCACCGGTGCGCAGATGGCCGCCGCCATCCTGCGCTTGGGGAGGATCGAGGGCATCGACCGACCGGCGCTGCCCGCGCACATGGTCACCGCCAGCGGCCCGATCATGCTGCTCGACGTGGGTGCCAATGTCGACTCGGACGCCGCCAACCTCGTCCAATTCGCCGCGATGGGCGCGATCTTCGCCGAGCGCGTGCTGAAAGTGAACCGGCCGCGGGTCGGCCTGCTCAATATCGGCGAAGAGGCCGAGAAGGGCGACGCCCTGACTCGGGAGGCGAATGCGCTGCTGTCGGCCGCCGACCTGAACTTCGTCGGCAACGTCGAGGCCCACGAGATGATCGGCCACGCCGCCGACGTCGTCGTCTGCGACGGCTTCGTCGGCAATGTGGTGATCAAGCTGTTCGAGGGGCTCACCGGCTACATCTTCCGCTCCCTGCGCGCCGACCTTCAGCAGGGACCCGTGGCGCCGCTGGCGCTGCTGGCCCTCAAGCCCGGTTTCGAGCGGATGAAGCAGCGCTTCGACTACGAGAAGTACGGTGGCTCGCCGCTGCTCGGCGTGCGCGGCGTGAGCATCGTGACCCACGGCCGCGCCAAGGCACGCATGATCGAGCACGCCATCGCCGTCGCTTCGGATGCCGCGACGGCGCGGATCCCGGACGTCATCGCCGAGTGGAGCCGCAGCCATCCCGTGCTTCACGCGCCCGAGGCGCCGAACGCGCACATCGCCGGTACCCACACGCTGGCCACCGGACCCGGCGCCGGAGGCTGAGCCGCATGACCGTTTCGCCCCGCCCGGCGCAGCACGGGGCGGGGATGCGCGCCCGCCGCCTGGCGCTCCTCGCCCTATTCGAGGCCGAGTTCCGACCGAGCCAGGCGTCGGCCGCCCTCGAGCGGCTCGCCGGGCAGCGCGACGTCGACGACGATGTGCTCGCGCACGCGCGCGAGATCGTGGCCGGTGTCGAGGAGCATCGGTCCGAACTCGACCATCGGATCACCGAAACGGCGCCCGCCATTCCGGTCGCCGAGCTCGGAAAAGTCGAGCGGACGATCCTGCGGAGCGCCATCTTCGAGGTGCTATACTCCGCCGCGACCCCGAGCGGGGAGGCCATCAGCGATGCCGTGTCCCTCGCCCGGATCTATGCCGGAGATGCGGCCCGCCGCCTCGTGAACGGCGTCCTGGGAAGCGTTTCTAGATCATCGGGTAGAGGTGTCTGACAGTGACCGACGGTACGACCTACGACCGGCTGAAGAAGCTCATTGTCGAGCAGCTGGGCGTCGACGAGGAGGAAGTGACGCCGCAGGCTTCCTTCGTCGAGGACCTGAATGCCGACTCCCTCGACCTCGTCGAGCTGATCATGAGCCTCGAGGAGGAGTTCGGGATGGAGATCTCGGACGAGGACGCCGAGAAGATCCAGAAGGTGCAGGACGCCGTCGACTACATCGAGGAGCACCAGCAGTAGCATTGCTCGATGGTCGTTCCGCGCATCGACGAGCTGGGTGACCGTCTCGGCATCGAGCTTCACGACCCGGAAGCGATCCGTCAGGCGTTCGTTCACAGCTCCTACTTCAACGAGAACCCGCAGGCCGCCACGGGGCATAACGAGCGGCTCGAGTTCCTCGGCGATGCCGTCGTCGGGCTGATCGTCAGCCGATTCCTCTACGAGCGCTACCCGGACGAGGACGAGGGGTTCCTGACCGCCAGGCGGGCGGCGCTCGTCAACCGCGACGCGCTCGCCGCGCTCGCGCTGGAGCTTGGCCTTGACCGATACCTGCTGCTGGGTCGCGGCGAAGCCGAGGCGGGTGGTGCCAGCCGGCCATCACTGCTTGCCGCCACCTTCGAGGCCGTGTCGGGCGCCATCTTCCTGTCGGAGGGGATGGAAGCGACGCGCGACTGGCTGCGTCCGCTCTTCGCCGAGCGGCTCCAGCTCCCCGGCGAGCAGGACGGGCCGCCGAAGTCGGCCAAGAGCCGCCTCCAGGAGTGGACCCAGCGCCATCGCCACACCAAGCCGCGCTACGAGCTGGTCGAGACATCCGGGCCGCCGCACGACCAGACGTTCACCGTCGCGGCGATGCTCGACGGCCGGCGCCTGGCGATCGGCGAGGGAACCAGCCGTCAACGGGCCGAGGAGCATGCCGCCGCCGCAGCCCTCACCGAGCTCCGACGCGAGACCACGCCACTCGCCGTGGACTCGTGAGCCGGCTGCGCGAGCTGCGGCTCCACGGCTTCAAGACCTTCGCCGATCCGACGCGCTTCGTCTTCGAGCCCGGCGTGAACGCGGTGATCGGTCCGAACGGGTCGGGCAAGTCGAACATGGCCGATGCCGTCCGCTGGGTGCTCGGTGAGCAGTCGAATCGGTCGCTGCGCACCCGCAAGTCCGACGATGTCATCTTTGCCGGGTCACAGCAGCGTAAGGCGCTCGGCATGGCCGAGGCGGTGCTCACCCTCGACAACAGCGACGGGTGGTTGCCGATCGAGTTCGCCGAGGTGTCGATCGGCCGCCGCGCGTATCGGTCCGGTGAGAGCGAGTACCTGATCAACGGCGCCCGGGCTCGGCTGCGCGATGTCGTCGAGCTGCTCGGCGAGGGAAGGCTGGGAGCCAACGAGCTGGTGGTCGTGGGACAGGGGACCGTCGATGCGGCGCTGTCGCTCCGGCCGGAGGAGCGCCGCCAGCTGTTCGAGGATGCGGCCGGCGTCAAGAACCTGCAGGTGCGCAAGAACGAGGCACTGTCGCGCCTCGCCAAGGCGCGCGACAACCTGACGCGGGTCAACGATCTCGTTGCCGAGCTGAAGCCACAGGTCCGCCGGCTCGCGCTGCAGGCGCAGCACCAGCAGGAGCACGACAGCCTGCTGCGGCGTGCGCGGGCGATGGTGGATGCCTCGCACCATCGTCGCGAGCGCGCGGTGCGCGACCGGCTCGGGGAGGCGCGGCGGGCGGCCGCCGCGGCCGAGGCGGCACTCGAGGCACTGCGCGGCGAACAGCAGGCGGGCCGCCATGCGGTCGAGGACGCGGAGCGCCGCTACTGGGCCGCGGAGGAGGCCGCACGTCACGCGGCCCGAGAGCGCGAGGCAACCCGCGAAGCGCTGATCCGCGCCGAGAGCCGCGTGGAGACGCTCGGCACCCGCCGCTCCGAGCTGAGGAGCACGCTGCTTCGGGGCGAGGAGGAACTGGCTGAGCTGCACGCGGCGCTGCAGCGCCCGCAGGTTAGCGTCGACTCGGCGCTCGAGGCATTGCTCGCGGCTTCGTCGGCTGCGGAGCAGGAGTGGCAGTCGTCGATCCATGCCCTGGCGGCTGCCGATGCCGCGCTGGTCGCCGCCGAGGATGAGCTGGCGGAGACCCGCCGCCGGCATACCGAGCGGCTGGCGGCCGATGCTCGACGCCGCGAGGCCGCCCTCGCCAGCGAGGCACGCCGGGCGCGGCTGGAGCCCGAGCTCGCCATGGCGCGCGAGCGGCTGCGTGCCGTTGAGGCAGAGTTGGGCGCGACGACGCAGGACCGCGACGACTCGCGGAGCGCGCTGGCCGCGATCGAGGCCGAAGACCGGGCCGCCGATGCCGCATTGCGCGATGCCGACGCCGAGGCGCGCGAGGCACGGCGCGCGGCCGATGCCGTCGGCGCGCGGCTCGAGGCCGCCCGCGCAGAGCTTGCGGCGCTCGAGGAGCACGGGGACGCCGGCGGGCGGCTCGGCGGGCAGCTTGCAGCCGCAGGCTGGGCGACGCTGCTCGATTCGCTCGACGCTCCGGAAGACGCCTGGTTGGCGATCGAAGCGGTGGTCGGCGGCGAGCTGGGTGAGGTCCTGCTGTGGCGGGATGGCGATCCGACGACGGCCGTCGCCGAGGGCCGCGGAGTCGCGCGGCTGCTGCGCCCGTCGCGTGGCGAGCCCGCCGAGCGCGATCGGGCGCTGCAGGCGGTCGGCGCGACGCGGACGCTCGCGGAATGGATCGGGTCGGACACCATGGAGATCCTTGCGAGGACCGTGGTCGCGGCGAGTCTCGACGCACTCCGGCAGGGATGGTCGCGACTGCCTGCTGGCTGGTTGGCCGTCACCGTCGACGGCGACGTGGCCGATGGCCGCGGCCTGCTCAGCCTGCGCGGACGCCGGGACGCGGGCACCGGGCGGGCGGCCCGGCGTCACGCCCGTCGGCGCGAGCTGGCGGAGATCGTCGCGCGCCTCGGGACGGAGCACCAGGCCGCGGTCGCCCGCGCCGAGGCGACGGTGGCGACGTTCGCCGCGGCCGAGCGGGAGCAGCGAGCGAGACGCGAGGCCCGAAACGAGGCGGAACGGCGCGCGCGCGCCGCGGCGACCACGCTGGAGACGCTCACCGCGCGCCGCATGCGTGCGGAGCGCGATGCGTCCGAGCTCGAGAGTCAGCTGGCCGCCATGCCGGATCCCGAGACGTCGGCCGCAGCCGAGACGGCCCTCCCCGAAGAGCTCGACACCCTCGCCGCACGAGCTGCCGTCGCGCGCTCGCAGCGCGACGCCGCGGCGCAGCGTCGGGATACCGCCCGCACCGCGTGGAACGAGGCCCGCGACGGCGCTCAGCAGGCGGAGGCGGCGAGCGTCGGCGAACGCCGGGAGCGAGCGCGGCTCGAGGCGCGAGAGGCGCAGCTGGGCATCGACCTGCCGGCGACCCGCGCAGCGCTCTCGGCGCTCGATGACGAGCATCGCGCCGCGACCAAGGTCCTCGACGAGGCGCGCGCCGCCGACGAGCGGGTGGCTCGCCTCCGCGCCGAGGCCGACGCGGACCGCGAGCGGCTGCGCGGCGAGCTGCTCGAGCAGGAGCGCAGCGCGGGCGGTGCGGGCTCCCGGCTGGCGGAGCTGGAGCGGAGCGCGCAGATGTCCGCGATCGAGGCGTCACGCCAGGAGGAGGCGCTCGCGGCACTGGCGCGCGAGCGGGAGCTCGCCTTCGAGAGCCTGACGGGCGCCGATGCGGAGAGCGAAGCGGACGCGGAACCGGGCAGCGGTAGCGGGGCATCGGATGCCCGCCCCGAGGCGGATGAGCTGGCGGCCGAGCTGGCGAGTCTCGATGACGAATCGCTCGAGGCCGAGCTGCGGCGCGTGCGCCGAACGCTCGGCCAGATCGGCTCGGTGAACCCGTTTGCCGTGGAGGAGCACCGCGAGCTCGCAACCCGCCTCGAGGAGCTGACCGGGCAGGATGCCGACCTCGGCGCGGCGATCGGCTCGACCGAGGAGCTCATCGCGCAGCTCGAGCAGGAGATCGGGGAGCGGTTCAACGCGGCGTTCAGCGCCATCGGCGAGCGCTTCGACGAGTTCTGCCGGCTGCTGTTCGCGGGCGGCAATGCGTCGCTGCAGATGAGCGATGGCGCGGATGGCGAGGCGCCGGGCGGCATCGAGATCGTCGTCCAACCGCCGGGCAAGCGCCGGCAGCGACTGGCGATGCTCTCCGGCGGCGAGCGGGCGCTCACCGGCGTGGCGCTCCTGTTCGCGATGCTGAGCGTCAACCCGGTGCCGTTCTGCATCCTCGACGAGGTCGACGCCGCGCTCGACGAGGCGAACATCGGGCGTTTCGCCGACGCTCTGCGCCGCCTGGCGGAGACGATCGACTTCGTGGTGATCACGCACAACCGGGCGACCATGGAGGTTGCCGATACGATCTACGGCGTGACCATGACCGATGCCGCGGTGAGCCGCGTGCTGTCGCTGCGACTGGCAGACCTGCCGGTCACGGACGTGCCCGCCGAGGTGAGCGCCTGATGTTCTGGCGGCGCCGAGACGACAGCGAGACGAGGAGCGAGCCCAATACGCCGGCGCGGGACGAGCGACAGCCGCCGCAGGACA
>DASSTC010000078.1:0-19375 GCA_035708065.1 Candidatus Limnocylindria bacterium
GCCGGCCAGGATCAGCGGATCGGTCCAGCCGCGCTCGCCGGAGAGGGTGAGGGCGCCAACGCCGGCCAGCAGGGCGATCGACAACAGCGCGGCACCGGGCAGGTCGATCCGTGCGCGCAGCCGCGGCGTCTCGACACCGCCCGCCACGACGTAGATCAGCAGCATCGTCACGATCGCGATCGGCACGTTCAGGAAGAAGATCCACTGCCATGGCGCTATGTGGATGCCGGGGATCGGCAGGTGCACGTTGAGCAGCACCCACGCCCCGTAGACCGGGCCGACGGCCATGCCGACGAACGTCGCCGCGCCCTCGACGCCCAGGGCGGCCGCCCGGGTGCGACCGGCGAACAGGTGGCTGGCCAGGCTCATCGACAGCGGGACGAGGGCGCCGCCGCCGAAGCCCTGGACGACACGCGCCGCGATCAGCGCATCCAGGCCACGGTCCGGCCCGGCGTACGGGGCGAGCCCGGCGCCGAGGCTGCCGATGCTGAAGAGCACCAGCGCGCCGACGTACAGCCGCCGCGCACCCCACAGGTCGGCGGCGCGCCCGGCGAGCGGCATGGCCACCAGGAAGGCGAGCAGGTAGGCGTTGACGATCCAGCTGGCCCGAGCAAGATCCGCCCAGCCGCCGAAATCGGCAACGATCGCGGGCAGGGCGATGGCGACGACCATCAGCTCGGCGCCGGCCACCAGGACACCGAGCGAGGCGGTGACGAGCACCGCCCAGGCGGCGATCGGATGGAGCCGGACGGTCGGCTGCGCGGGGATCCTCACAGGTCGACGCGCTGCAGGAAGGCGGCCGCCGCAACCGTCAGCATGGCGATGGCGACCAACGCAGCGCCGGTTGCCTGGAGGGCCGCAGCGATCGGTCGCTCGGCGCTGCCGATGCTCGCCAGCAGCGCAAACCCGCCAGTCGGCAGTGGCAGCGAGACCGGCACGGCGAACGCAAGCAGCGCCACGCCGAGCGCAACAAGTCCGGCCAGCGACGCGGCGCGCCACGGGGGCAGCAGCGTGCCGGCCGTCACGCCAAGCGCCACCGCGAGGAACCATCCCGCCGCGGCGGCCAGGATCGCGAAGCCGAACGCGGTCGCCGGCCCCGGCGCCGTGGCGAGCGTGAGCCAGGCGATCAGCGCCGAGACAACGATGCCGGCGGCGACCGGCACCACGAATGCCGACAGCCAGGCGAGCAGCAGCGAGCTGCGCGGGACGGCGCGCACGGTGAGCCACGCGGCCGGTCCGCGGCGCAGGTCCGACGCGACGTTGTGCGCCGCCGCGCCCGCCCCGATCGCCGACGAGAGCGCCAGCGCCACGCCGTAGACCGCCGTCCCCGGCAGCGCGGGCGCGACGACCGACGCGACGACCACCGCCAGCGCGCTGCCCAGCAGTGCCGTGAGCACGAGAAGCAGGCGGAAGCTCATCCACAGCTCGCGCAGATCGAGGCTGACGAGCGTCACGAACGCGATCACCCGGCCCGCGGCGCAGGCGCGAGCGACTCGATGCCACGCATCGACAACCCGAATCCCTGCCGGTCCAGCTCGGCAAGCGGCACGCTGACCGTCACGCGACCGTCGCGCAGCATGACGACGTGGTTCACCAGCCCCGCCTCGCTCGACGGGTAGCGGCTGGCGAGGAGCAGCGTCTGCCGAGGACCCGACTCACCGATCAGCCGCAGCCGCTCCTCGGGCTCGACGGCACGCAGCGGCTCGTCGAGCAGCAGGACCTCCGGGTCGGTGAGCCGCGCTGCGGCGAGGGCGACGCGCTCGGCCACCGCCGGGCCACCGCGCCGGATCGGCCGATCGGCGACGTCGGCCAGTCCGTGGTGCTCGAGCGAGGCATCGACCAGCCGCGCCAGCGGCGCGCCACCGAGCTCGGCCAGCTCGCCAGCGAGGCGCAGCGCTTCGCGCGGCGACAACCAGGGATGGATGCTGGCACGCGGCCCGACGTAACCCACGCGGCGTGCCCAGCCGGCAGCGCCGGCATCGGCACGGGACAGGCCGGCGAGCAGGATGCGGCCGTGATCGGCCCGCGCGATGCCGGCCAGGATGCGCAGCAGCAGCGATGCGGAACCCTCCGGTCGCGAAACGATCAGCAAGCGGGCGCCGACCGGGACGCTGAGGTCGACTCCGGCGAGGAGTCGCTCGCCGCCCTCGCTGCGCCGCACGTCCTCGCAGCGCACCGCCGTCGGGCGCAGCAGCCGCACGGAGCGGGACGCCCACAGGGCATCGCGCGAGGAGACCGTCACGCGCGCCAATCTAGCACGGCGCCTTGACGCCTCCGGGGTCGAGCAGATAGCATAAGCAACCGCTTACATAAATCCGCATTTGATAAAGATCGACTGCATGACGCTGCACAACCCCACCCCCGCGGAGCAGGATCTTCGCCGCCTCCGGACGCTCTACCGGGCGCTCGGCGACGAGAGCCGGCTGCGCATCACCGGCGTCCTGGCCGAGTTCGGACCGATGCCGGTCAACGAGCTGGCCTCGCGCGTCGGCCTGTCGCAGCCGCTCATCAGCTGGCACCTTCGCATCATGCGACTGGCCGGCCTGATCGACACGCGGCGCCAGGGACGCATCGTCATCTGCCGGCTGCGCATCGCCGCGTTCGAGGAGCTGCACGAGGCCGAGGCGCGCCTGATCGGCGGCACCACCGGCATCACCGCGGCGAGCACCAGTGCGGGAGAGCTGCCGGATGTCGGCTAGCGGCTCGCGCGCTCATGACCTCGGCCGCGGGGATTCGCTCGTTCCTGCCTGGGTCAAGGAGGCGGGACGCTCGATCCTGGCGCCGGTCGTCCGGCTGGCCATCGCGCTCCACCTGACGCCGAACGCCATCACGGTGATCGGCCTGCTCATCGTGACCGCTGCGGCCGCGGTGCTGCTCACCGGGCAGCTGCTCCTCGCGGCGGCGATCGTCACCGCCGGATCGGCGCTCGACGCGGTCGACGGCGCGCTGGCACGCGCCAACGGCGGCGGGACCGCATTCGGCAGCTTCCTCGACTCCACGCTCGACCGAGCGGGCGAGGCAATCCTGTATACCGGCATCGCCGGTTACTTCCTCCGCTTCAGCGACGACCCGACCTGGCCCGTGCTGGCCACGCTCGCCGCGCTCGGCGGATCGTTCATGGTCAGCTACTCCCGGGCGCGCGCCGAGGGGATCGGGCTGACCGCCGCCGTCGGCCTCGCCCCGCGGACCGAGCGCCTCGTGCTCATCGTGGCGGGCATCGCACTGGCCGGCATCGGCGTCGGCATCGGTCTCATCGGCGCGATCATCATCATCGCCGTCCTGACGGTCATGACCGTCATCCAGCGGATCTGGCACGTCCGGGCGCTCGCGGAAGCGCAGGCGCCGGCATCGGTCAGGGCGGACAACACTCCAAAGGAGAAGGCATAGCGTGGCAGACAAGAACGGCAAGAACGCGACGAACGGAACGCGACGCAATGACGGCAAGGTGCGCGTCGCGATCGTGGGCACGGGCAACTGCGCGAGCAGCCTGGTGCAGGGCCGCTACTACTACGAGAACGCCAAGGACGGCGACTTCATCCCGGGACTGATGCACGTCAACCTGGGCGGCTACCACATCCGCGACATCGAGTTCGTCGCCGCGTTCGACGTCGACAAGGAGAAGGTCGGCAAGGACCTCTCCGAGGCGATCTTCTCCGGGCAGAACAACACCTACAAGTTCGCCGACGTGCCGCACACCGGCGTGACGGTCGAGCGCGGCATGACCCTCGACGGCCTGGGCAAGTACCTCTCCGAGGTCATCGAGCCGGCGCCCGGGTCGACGGCCGACGTGATCGGCATCCTCAAGGAGCGCCAGGTCGACGTGATGGTCAGCTACCTGCCGGTCGGCAGCGAGGCGGCCACGAAGTGGTACGTCGAGCAGGCCCTCCAGGCGGGCGTGGCGTTCGTGAATGCCATCCCGGTGTTCATCGGTCGCGAGCCGTACTGGCAGCGGCGCTTCGCCGAGGCCGGGCTGCCGATCATCGGCGACGACATCAAGTCGCAGGTCGGCGCTACGATCACCCACCGCGTCCTGACCCGCCTGTTCATGGACCGCGGCGTGAAGATCGACCGCACCTACCAGCTGAACTTCGGCGGCAACACCGACTTCCTGAACATGCTCGAGCGCGAGCGGCTCGAGTCGAAGAAGATCAGCAAGACGAACGCCGTGACGAGCATGATCGACTACGAGATCGCCGATGACGACGTGCACGTCGGCCCCTCGGACTTCGTGCCGTGGCTCAAGGACCGCAAGTGGTGCCACATCCGCATGGAGGGCACGACCTACGGCGACGTGCCGCTCAATATGGAGCTCAAGCTCGAAGTCTGGGACTCGCCGAACAGCGCCGGCGTGATCACCGATGCCCTGCGCTGCGCCAAGCTCGGCCTGGACCGTGGCCTGGCGGGCACCCTGGTGGCCCCGTCGAGCTACTTCATGAAGAGCCCACCGATCCAGATCCACGACGACATCGCCCACAACCGGGTCGAGGCGTTCATCCGGGGCGAGGACAACGAGGTCCTGGACGGCACACAGAAGCAGAGCCGGCGGTCGCTCAAGCACGTTTCGCCGAAGAGCGCGCCGAAGGCGGCCGACAGCGCGGCGAATGCGGAGCCGGAGCCGGCGGCCATCTCGGTCGGTAAGTAGCACGAGCCCTCCGGCGATAATGGCCGGAGCGTGGACATGACCGACCGCGCGGGAGCCCTTCCCGCGACGCGCGAGACGCGCAACCAGAAGGCATCTCCCGTCGAGCGCTCCCACGAGCGTCGGCGGGAGCTCCTCACCTACTGGGCCTATCGGCTCGGCGAGCGGGTGCTCGAGTCGCTGCCGCGACCGTTCCTGCTGCGCGCCGCGAGCGCGGTCGGCAACGTCGCCTACGATCTCGCCGGATCGAAGCGCGCGCTGCTCCACGAGAACCTGGGGCACGCGCTCGGGCGTCGCGCGGACGACCGCCGGGTGAAGCAGGCGGCGCGGCGCGCGTTCCGCAACTACGCCAAGTACCTGGTCGACATGATGCGCATGGGGGGCATGACCGAGCGCGACGTCGAGCAGCTGGTGGTCATCGACAACGTCGAGTGCCTGGCCGATGCGCGAGTCGGCGGCGACAGGGGCATCCTGCTCTGCACGGTTCATGTCGGCGGCATGGACCTCATCGCGCCGGCGCTCAGCAAGCTCGGCGAGAAGCTGCACGTGGTCGCCGACGACACGACCTACGGCCGCCTGTACGACCACCTCAAGGCGGTCCGGGCGCAGCACGGCCTGTTCCTCATCGGCTGGCGCAACCTGCGCGGCCTGTTCCGCGTGCTGCGTGACGGTGAGAACCTCGTCTTGTTCTGCGACGGCGGCTACCGGCGCGGCGACGTCCCGGTCGAGCTCCTGGGCGAGGCAACCACCTTCCCGGTCGGTCCGGCCAGCCTCTCGGCCCGGACCGGCGCGCCGATGCTGCCGGTGCACTGCCGCCGCACGGCGTCCGACACGTTCGTCGCGCGTGGGCTGCCGCTGATCCGTGCGGCCGACGACTCGCCGGCGGAAACGTACCGCGCGACGCAGGCGCTCGCGGACGCGCTCGGTGCCGTCATTGCCGAGGATCCGGGCCAGTGGTACATGTTCCGTCCCGTCTGGCCACAGACCGATGCCGACCGTGCGCAGGCGCGGGCGGCGCTCGCCGCTGCCCGCCGTGGCGACGACTGGTCCAGGCCGTAGGAGCGGATGGGCTCGAGGATCGCCCTGCGCGTCGGCCTGGGGCTGGCCGATGCGATCGTCCCGCGGCTGCCGCGTCGAGTTGCCTATGCGCTTGCCGACCTGCTCGGCCACGCCTGGTACCGCGTGGCGCCGGCCCGCCGCGAGCTGGTCGCCTCGAACCTGCGGCGCGTCTGCCTGGCGACCGGGCGGCCAACCTCGGACCGCGCGTTTCGGTCACTCGTCGATCGCGCGTTCGTGGAGCACGCGCGCTACTACCTCGAGATGCTGCGCTCGCCGCACTTCCCGCTCGAGCGGATCGACCGGATCGTGCGCGTCGACGATTGGCCGGCCTTCGAGGCAGTCCTGAGCTCGGGACCGACCGTGCTGGTCAGCGCGCACATCGGGAACTTCGAGCCGTTCGGCGCGTACCTCGCGGCGCACGGCTTCCGCGCGGTGGCGCCGGTGGAGGAGATCGAGCCTGTCGAGCTGTTCGAGTTCCTGCGTGCCCACCGTGGCAGCGGACGAGGGGTGGACGTCGTCCCGCTGTCGCGCTCACGCCGCCCGATGCTCGATGCGCTGCGGCGCGGCGGCGTGGTCGGCCTGGTCGCGGACCGTGACCTGTCCGGCGAAGGGCTCCTGCTCGAGATGTTCGGCGCGCCGGTCACGGTGCCCGAAGGCCCGGCGACGCTGGCCGTGCTCACCGGTGCGTCGGTGATCGTCGGTCGCTGTCTGCGCGTCGCCCCGGAACGGTTCGAGGTGACCGGCTCGCAGGTCGCCTGGTCGCCGAGCGGCGACCGGCGCGCCGACATCGAAGCGCTCACCCGGCGGCTGGCCGCGGCGATGGAGGCGGACATCGCCGTCGCACCGGAACAGTGGTTCGCCGCCTTCCAGCCGTTCTGGCGCGAACCTGGCGAAACCACCGCATGAGCGCGCCGCGCAGCGGGGGTGGCCGCGGTAAGGCGGACATGCACCTGCACACGCTCTACTCGGATGGAACCGCCAGCGTAAGCCAGCTCCTCGACTGGGTCGAGCAGCGGACCGATCTCGACCTGATCGCCATCACCGACCACGAGCGCATCGACGGCGCGCTCCGCGCCGCGGAGATCCACGCCGAACGCGGCTACTCGTACGACCTGGTCGTCGGGGAGGAGATCACCACCCGGCGCGGCCACCTGCTGGCGCTGTTCCTGACCGAGCGCGTTCCGGCGTTGCGGCCGCTGCCCGAGACGCTCGAGCGCGTGCACGCGCAGGGCGGCATCGCCATCGCGGCCCATCCGATGGCGATGCTCATTCCCAGCATCGGGGAGCGGACGCTGCGCGCACTGCACCACGATCCCGACCCGGCGCATCACCTCGATGCCGTCGAGCTGCTCAACCCGAGCACCGCCGGCCGCCTGCGCGCCGAAGCTCGGCGGCAGCTGAACGAGGAGCTGCTGGCCCTGCCGGGCGTCGGCAACTCGGATGCGCATGTGGTCGAGGGCATCGGCACCGGCTGGACCTGGTTCCCAGGGGCGAGCGCGGCGGACTACCGGCACGCGATCGAGGCGGGAACCACCGAGCCCGACGGCGGGTTCTGGAGCCACGCCCATAACCTCGCGGTCTACCGCCGCCAGCTGCGAGCCAAGCTGCGGCATCTCGGCCATACTCTGCGACCGACAGGAGAGTGGCGATGACCACGGCCGCGCCCCCCGGCGATCCACTGAAGATCGGGATCGTCAGCCCGTACGGCTACCCGCATCCCGGGGGCGTGAACGAGCATGTGCGCTTCAGCTACGAGGCGATGCGCCGCCTCGGCCACGACGTCTGGATCATCACCAGCAAGTACGGCAAGGAGCGCGAGAACGAGGGGCATGTCATCCGGCTCGGGACCGGATGGGCCTTCCCGGCCAACGGCAGCGTCGGCCGGGTCACGCTCGGTTGGCGCTTCAAGCAGCAGGCGCGCGAGCTGCTGGACTCGCAACGGTTCGACATCCTGCACTTCCACGAGCCGTTCGTCCCGTTCCTATCGCCGACGATCCTCGAGGCGTCGCGCACGGTGAACATCGGCACGTTCCACGCCTTCGGCGGCTTCAGCCCGTCGTACTGGTTCGGCCGGCGCTTCGCCGGCGGTCTCGCGTCACGGCTCCACGGCCGCATCGCGGTGAGCGGCGCCGCGCGCCACTTCATCAGCCGCTACTTTCCGGGCGAGTACCGCATCATCCCCAACGGCGTCGACCTCGACCGATTCGCCGATGCCGAGCCGTACGAACAGCTGCGCGACGGCACGCTGAACATTCTGTTCGTCGGTCGTTTCGAGGAGCGCAAGGGGCTGATCCACCTGCTCAAGGCGTATCACCGCCTTCGCAAGCGCCATGTCGACGCACGCCTGCTGATCGTCGGCACCGGCCCGAAGCTGCGCGAGTACCGGCGCTACGTCGGGCTGCGCGGAATCCGCGACGTCGAGTTTCTCGGCCGCGTCAGCGACGACGAGAAGGCGCGCTACTTCGCCTCCGCCGACATCTTCTGCGCCCCAGCGACCGGCCAGGAGTCGTTCGGCATCGTGCTGCTCGAGGCGATGGCCGCAGGCGTGCCGATCGTCGCCTCGGACATCCACGGCTACAAGCAGGTCGTGCAACGAGGAGTGCAGGGCCTGCTCGTCGAGCCGCGCAATGCCCGCGCCCTGGCCGCCGCCCTGTACACCCTTGCGACCGATGCCGACCTTCGTCACCGGATGGGCGACGCGGGCCGCGAGCGCGCGCCCGAGTACTCGTGGGACCGGGTCACCGAGCGCGTGATCGAGTTCTACCGGGAGGTTCGAACGGCGGCACTCGCTGCCGGTGACGTCACGCCTCGCTGAGAAGCGCATCGGGCCAGTAAGCGTGCAGTAAGCGGCGGTGAGTAGCCTGTGCCGCGTGTTCCCCTCCGAGTGTGACTCGGCGACTGTCGATCTTCGGCGCGCATGGGTTCGTGGGCCGTCAGCCTGGCCGCCTGGTAAGCGAGCGCTGTATCGGCTGGTAAGCGGTCGTGCGTAGCATCGGCGGCGCGTCCGATTGGGCGCAGGTAACCACAGGGGAGGAACGCTCATGCTTCACCGACGATTGTTGCCGACGGTGCTCGCCGTGCTCACGGTGATCACCATCGCGAGCCCCGCCATGGCGGGCAAGCCGACGGGCGGTAGCCGCAACATCGGCGGCGGCGCGCCGGACAACGAGCCGTGGATCCCGCTCACCGCCGCGGAACAGGAGGGCCTGAATCTGCGGTTGGCGCAGGCCGATGCGGTCGGTGTCGCGAGCCGGAAGGCGCTGACGAGCATGTCGATCGAGGGTGCCTTCTGCCCGACCATCAGCCTGAGCGCCGGCGTTGACACGGCGACCTCGACGACCTGCTCGACGCCGAGCTACACGCTCGCGACCAACGCACGGCGGCAGACGAAGGACTACTACTGCGGGCCGGCCACCGCCCAGGTGATCATCAACCACTCGCGTGGCGTCTACAGCACGAACATCGACGGGGAGAACGCCACGACGAACTACATGAAGCAGACCGCGATCGCGCAGCGGCTCACGTGGACGAACCCGACCACCGAAACGGTCGAGGACACGGACGACATCGGCCAGACGAACGCCTACATGCTGAAGAACGGGCTCAACGCGCTCGCCAAGCGGCCCTCCAACTTCACGTACTACGTCGTGCCGACTGGCACCGGTTCCGAGTGGCACTCGAAGATCATCACCGAGACGCAGCAGTGGCACATGGGGTTCGGCACGGCGATCAAGATGACCTCGTCATCGCCCAGGCTGGCCAGCTGGGCTCCGATTCCCAAGGGCGTCACGGTTCGGCACTGGATCCCCATCCGCGGTTACCGAGGGTTGTGGGACGGGACGACCGGCCCGAGGGTCTACTACAACGACTCGACAGACAAGCTGGGCGGTGGCACCGGATCGTATTCGGACTCCAGCATCACGGTCTACAACCTGAACGCCTGGCACACCGCGCGGTTGGTGTGGTGAGCATGGACCAATTCGGCCGCGGCGCACTGGGCGCCGCGGCGCTCGTTCTGCTCAGCGCCTGCGGCGCAACGCCAGCGCCCACGCCGCCACCAACGTCGCCTCTGCCGACCTCCTCGAGCGCCATGCCACTCGTCACCGCCGTGGCGTCACCCGGAGCGCTGACGCTCACCGTGGAACGGGCGCCTGTGCCCGGACCGATCGGCGATGTTGCCACCGACGGCACGTACATCGCCTGGGCGGCTGGTGACGCGACGGGAATCCACTCCCCAAACCTCTATCGCTGGGAGATCGGCTCGTCGAAGGTCGAGACTGTCTACAACAACCCGCTCGACATCCGCGGCATCGGTCTCATCGCCATCGACGGCGACCGGGTTGCCTTCTCGGAAAGTGGCTCGCAGGACGAGCGATTCATCGACTGGAACTTCCTGTACGTGCCGGCGGTCGGCGCGAAGCCCGTGAAGCTCGCGTCTGCGACTCGACCCGCTGACGCGCCTGGCGTCTTCCCGCAGCCGACGATCAGCGGCAATCGGCTTGTCTTCGAGCTGCAGACGATCGACGGTGAATCGGCGACCAGCCAGCTGATCAGCGTCGACCTGACCACGATGACGCGGACGGTCCTTGCCACGTCCGACTTCGACGAGCTCGAGTACTGGTTCCCCTCGCTCGACGGCGATCGGCTGGTGTACGGCACGGTCGAATACGCCAACGATCCGCTGAATGGCGAGCGTCACGTCTACCTGCTCGACCTCGCCGACCCCACGGCGAAGCCGAAGCGGCTCGACGACGATGGCGAGGCGTCCCAGCCGGCAATCCACGGCGACACGGTCGTCTGGAAGACCGCGCCACCCGACTTCAATGCCAACAACTGGGGCCAGGTCGTCCGCTACACGATCTCGACCGGAAAGGCCGAGCGCCTCGACTACCTGGCCGAGACCACAGGCTACTACCTCCTCATGCCGCAGGTCGGCGCGCGGTTCATCGCGGCGACGCCGAGCGACTGGCACCGCATGGCGGTCTACGACATGAAGACGGACACCGAGGTGATGTTGGAACAACGTGACCCGCTGGCCGATTCGACATTCCTGCGTCCGGCGATGGGCGGCAACGTGTACGCCTGGGTGGCGGCCACTGACTTCACCGGAGCTCACAACGAGATCCACTTCGTGCGGCTGCCGCCACCCTGAGCGACGCTGCAAAACCTACATCGGCTTGCGGTACGCCAGCGAGCGGGTGTGGACCCGGAAGCCAGCGCGCTCGTACAGCCCGAGCGCACCGGTCGGGTTGTCGCTGTCGACCCCGAGCATCGCCTCGGTCATGCCCGCCTCACGCAGGCGCACCAGCGATCGCGCAACGAGTGCCGCGCCCAGACCGCGACGCCGCCATGCGCGACGCGTGAACACGCTGTCCAGCCAGCCACGCGAGCGGTTGAACGCAGCGTTCTCCTCGCGGTAGATCGCGTTCTCGACGCCGCCGGCGATCTCGTCGCCATCGAACGCGACGACATACAGGGACGGGTCGAACGAGGGGTCGTTGATCCATTCGCGATAGTCCGCCTCGTCACCGGCGAAGCCGCCCCAATGATCCTTGAACGCCTCGACATCGGCGGCGAACAGCTGCCGAAGTGCGCCGTCCTCGTTGGCGATCGGCCGGACCTCCAGCCCGTCGGGCATCGGTGGCACGTCGACATCGTCGAGGTTCGTGCGCAGCATCTCGAAGAACCAGCGCACCGGCTCATAGCCGTGCTTCGTGATCAGCGCGCGCTTCCGCTCCCGCTTCTCCGATGCCCACGTCCCGAGGCCCAGCGGACGCTCGGTGGGATGGGCGGCCGCGTGCGCACGCGCCCGTGACTCGCCCCATGCGAGCAGCGCCGTCCCGATGCCGCGCTGCTGCCAGTCGGGATGGACATAGGCGCCGATCCGGTACTCGCGCAGGCCGTCTGTGGTGTCGACCCAGTCGACCCAGGTGTAGCCCACCAACTCCTCGCCGACGAGTGCCAGCTGGACATCGACGGCGGGATCGAAGTGCTCGCCGATCGAGGTGAGCCAGTTCGCGAGCTCGCCGGCAGCCACGTGCTCGTCGATCCCGTCCTGCGCATTGCAGGCGTTGGCGACGACCGCCATGCGGGAAGCGAGCTCGACGAGCGCCTCGCGACCCGTTTCGGGCGTGCGCAGGCGGAAGCCGGGGATCGCCTCCTGGGGAGAGCGCCGCTCGGTGGCGGCGACAGTTGCATCGGTCATTGGTTCAAACCTTTCATTGGGTGAGTTGCGTGTGATGGCGCCCGGGGTGGACCCGGGCGCACCCGTCTCGTGCGTCATCCGACGCGCTTCAGCTTTCCGGTGCGCTTGGCGTAGCGCTCGGCTCGCGAGAATGCCCACAGCCCGAGGGGGATGAAGACGATCCCCATCACCAGCAGCGGCCACACGTCGCCGATCAGCGACGTGATCCCGGCACCGTCGATCAGGCCACGCCTCACCCCGTCGAGGACGTAGGTCGCCGGCGAGACGTTCGAGATCACCTGCATCCAGCCGGGCAGCACGTCGACGCTGTAGTAGACGCCGCTGACCAGCAGCAGCACCGACTGCAGCACGAACGTCATCTGCGCGCCGCGCTCGACGTACATGAGCGGCAGGATGGCGGTCATGATTCCGATGCCGACGAAGCTCGCCGAGCCCAGCACCATGAAGATCGCCGCCGTCAGGAAGTTGGCGTGCGACAGGTCGAGCTCGAAGAACAGCGCCAGCACGGCGAGCACGACCACGGTATGGATCAGCCCGTAGCCGATCGCATACAGGGTCGAGCCGACCATCTGGGTGTACCGGCGCACCGGGGCCATGAAGGTGTACTCGAGGGTGCCCTCCCAGCGTTCCCAGGCAACCGTCTCGGCGATGAAGCTGAAGACGACCGACAGGTAGTTCCAGAAGACGGCACCGATCACCAGCGTGAGCAGCAGCCGATCGTCGCCCTGGTCACGCCCGATCAGTGACACGGCGAGCGCGCCGGCCACGGCGTAGATCAGGAAGGCGACTTCCCAGCCCCAGTATCGCTTGGTGAGGTGAAAGTTCCGCTCGACGAAGGCGTAGCTCGCCTTCAGCTCGCGGGTCATCGTCGTCATTGCTTGGGTGACTCCTGTCTGTCGGAAGGCGCCGGTCCGGCCCCTAGTGGGACCGAACCGGCTTGAGAGACGGGTCTGCCGCCAGGCGCACGCCGATGCGCACCATCTGGCGCCCGACCCAGCGTCGCAGCGGGCGACGCTTGACCGATGCGTGCACGGGATACAGCTCGCGTCGCAGCTGCGACACGCGCTTGTCGTTCTCACGCACCGGATCGCGCGGGCTTGGCAGGATCATCAACACGGTTCTCACCTCCTTTCTCATCCACTACTCGTCGTTGTCGTTGTCGTCGTCTTCACCGATGTCGTCGTCGAGCGACTTGCCGGTGAAGGTCATGAACACGCTCTCCAGGGTGGGCGGCAGGCCAAACCGCTCGGCGACCATCGCCTTCAGGCCGGCCGGCGTGTCCTCGGCCACCACCCGACCGTCGTTGATCAGCGCGATCCGGTCACACAACCGGTCGGCCTCGTCGAGGTCGTGGGTGGTGAGCACGATCGTCGCATCGTGGCTGTCGCGCAGCTCCTCGATGAAGGCCTGCACGTCCAGCTTCGAGCGCGGGTCGAGGCCCGTAGTCGGCTCGTCGAGGAGCAGCAGCGTCGGGCTGGTCAGCAGCGCTCGCGCGATGGCGACCTTCTGCTGCATGCCCCGGCTCATCTGCTCCAACGGCCGATTCAGCCGCTTCTCGCCGATGCCCAGCCGCGCCAGGATCTCGATCACGTCGCGCTTCGCCTGTCCGGCGTCCATGCCGTACAGCCGCGCGGCGTAGGTCAGGTTCTCGTGCGGACTGAGCTTCTTGAAGAACGCCGCGTCGACGCTGACCCGGTTGATCAGCCGCTTGACCGCCATCTCGTCGCGCTCGATGTCGTGGCCGAACACCTCGACCCGCCCGGCATCGAGCGTCAGCAGCGTGCTGACCAGCCGGATGAGCGTCGACTTGCCCGAGCCGTTGGCTCCCAGCACGCCGTAAATCTCGCCCCGCCGAATGCGCAGCGACACGTCGTGCACGGCGGTGACGGGCTTCTTCTTGCGCCCGACGACGAACCGCTTGGTGACATGGTCGACCAGCAGTGCCGGCGTGGCATCCGTCTCGACGACCGGTCGGGCCGGGAGCGGCTCGATCGTCGCGTCGGTCTTCAGTTGTTCGAGTACGCCGGTCATGGCTGTGACCTCGTGTGGTGGTGAGGAGAAACAGAACGAGCCGCGGGACCTCGCGCGGTCCGCGGCTCGTGTGCCTTGCGGCAACAAAAAACCGTGGACCCGATCCGGCCCACGGCTCGTGGCGTCTGCTTGGCGGCCCTGCCGCCTGAGCGTCAGCTCGAGATGGGCACAGATCTCCCGTCGACAGCGCCGGTGAGAGGCGCCGTACCGAAGCGCGGGAACGCGCTGATGCAGGAGTTCATGGCCGTTTCGTTCGTTCCTCGTTGTTGGGTGATTCGCCGGGCGGCAGGTGCTTGCGTTGGAGCGCAAACCGGCCGCCGCGGGAGTCTACGACCGCCGGGCGCAGGCTGTCAAGAAACGCGATGTTGGACGCATGCCTCCGCGGGGGATACGACATTCGGCCCTTGCCGAGTCTGCCGGTGACCATCGAAGATGCCCGCGACTGGCCCGGGAACGGCATCTGCACGTCCGCGCCCGCCCGCGAATCGGAAGGAATCCGATGCACATCAATCGCGGCCTGCTCTTCTGGGGGCTGGCCTTTATCACCGCCGGCGCGGTGGCGCTCGGCGTGCAACAGGGAGTCATCCCGCGCGACCTGGTGAGCCAGGCGTGGCGCCTGTGGCCGCTGATCCTGGTCGCCATCGGCATCTCGATCATCGCCGCCCGCACGCCGCTTGCGCCGCTCGGCACCATCATCGGCGCCCTGCTGCTCGGCACGTTCGTCGGCGGGTTCATGGCCTTCGGACCGCGGATCGTCGCGTCGTGCAGTGATCTCAACGGGGCGAGCGCCGCGCCGACCCAGATGCGCAACGGCTCGTTCGGCGGCAACGCCGAGGTGCGCATCACCGCCAACTGCGCGGTCGTCACCGTCACGACGCAGGGAGGCAGCGCCTGGACCTTCGCCGGCAGCGGCACGCCCGACGCGACTGTGGACGCCAGCGGCGACCGGTTGAGCATCCGGGGGCCGGAGAACACCTGGTTCGGCAGCGATGCCGATCGCCACGACTGGAACGTCGTCCTGCCGACTGACCCGACGCTCGACGTGTCGATCGATGCCAACGCGGCACGCAGCCGCCTGAACTTGGTGAATGCCAAGGTCGGTGGCCTCGATCTGAACACGAATGCCGGCGAGGCGCGGCTCGACCTGGGTGGAGCGAACGTCACCGGGCTGAAGGTGGAGGTCAATGCCGGAAGCGCATCGGTCGTGCTCGACGATCAGAGTGCGGTCACCGGCTCGATGAGCGCCAACGCCGGGTCACTCCAGGTCTGCGCGCCGCCGTCGGTCGGGCTGCAGATCCGGACGCGTGACAACGTCGCGTTCAGCGACAACCTGGACCAGAGCGGCCTGCAATCGGTCGGCAACGACACCTGGCAGACCGCGACCTATGGCAGCGCCGAACGCAAGGTCACGCTGACCGTCGAAGGCAACGCGGCAAGCTTCACGCTGAACCCGGATGGAGGCTGCGAATGAACGGGCGGCTCTACCGATCGACGACCGATCGGATGATCTCGGGCGTGGCCGGCGGCCTCGCCGACTACCTGAATCTGGACCCTTCCCTGGTCCGCATCATCTGGGCGGTGCTGATGGTCGTGACCGGCGGGCTCTTCTTCCTGGTCTACATCGTCATGTGGATCGTGGTGCCCGAGGGGCCGGGGCGCGTCCGCGGGCCGTGGCGCGACGTGACGACTCCGCCGCCGGGCGGGACGGTCGCTTCGGACCCCGTGACGGGCGAGCCGCTGGCTGCTCAACCGCCTGCCGGTGACTCCCCGGCGACCGAGCCGGGGCCGTTCAGCACGAGACACGAGGGCGGCGGCAATGGGCGTCTCATCTTCGGGCTGGTGCTGATCGGCCTGGGTGCGTACTTCCTGCTGCGCAACTACATCCCCGTCATCGCCTGGGATCGCTTCTGGCCGGTATTGCTCGTGCTTGCCGGCGTCGCATTGCTGCTGGCATCGACGCGGAGGCGTGCCTAGGCGGCGGATGTCGCGTTGGGTCTGTGCGGCTGATCTCGCGCGGCAGAACTTGCGCTCCCGTGGACAGATTTCATGCACGTCGGAGTTAGGCGGGATGGGCACGGCCGCGGCGCGCGTTTCGCACGTGGCTCGCGCTTGGCGCGTTGCGCCACGGAACGCGCACCGGGCGGTGCGGCTGCCTAACTCCGCTCCGGCCGGAATCTGCCGACAGCGAGTGCTGGCGGCGGTGATAAGCACCGCCTGACCGGAATCTGCCGACGGCGAGTGCTGGCGGCGGTGGTAAGCACCGCCTGACCGGAATGTGCAGCGAAGTGCGGCGAAGCGTGCCGCGGAACGAGGCCCTACCGCGGCTACTGAGGCGCCACCGCGCCCGGGTCCTCGTCGCGTTCACGGCGGAAGCGGTACCCCAGCGGGATGAGCCGCGTGCGTCCCCAGAGCGCCCAGAGTCCGGCACCTGCCGCCAGGATCACCCCGAGGACGAGCTTGAGGGAGCTGACCACCAGCAACCCCTCACGCTCGCCCTGCGGCGGATTCGGGAACTGGAAGTTGTAGTTCCACGGCGGCAGCGCCCGGGCGGCGTTCAGGTACCAGTCGGGCATGACCAGCGCCGATCCGAGCGGGAAGACCAGGATCCCGGCGATCCCGGCGGCGACGAGGAAGGCGATCCCCAGCGAGCGCCACTCCCAGCTGCGCAGCAGATCGTCCACGGCATAGGCCACGGCGATCATCGCGAAGAGCACCGCGGTGAAGTAGTGGTACTGGAACGTGGCGCGCTCGATGCGGGTCCACGGCAGGAACTGGAATGCGAAGGCTGCAACGATCAGCACCAGCGCCAGCGAGCGGCGGCGCCAGGCCTGCACGGCGCAGTACATCAGCGCCGGGATGCCGGCCCAGAACAGGATCGGGTTGCCACCGTTGTAGATCGCAGCGCCGAGGCGGTCGTTCCAGGCGCCGGGATTGCCGTAGAACCAGACGGGCTTGAGGTCGAGCGGCCAGCTCCACCACGGTGACGCGCTGGGGTGCCCGGCCTGCAGGCCGAAGTGATAGCCGAACATCTGCGCCTGGAGCTCGTCGAGCGACCAGCCGTAGCCCGGGCCACTGGCGGCGGCGAGGGCAATCGAGTGGCCGAGCTGCAGGTACGGGATGTACGAGACGAAGTAGACCGCCAGCGGCACGATCACCAGGCAGGCACCGATCCAGGACCAGCCGAACCCCGCCAGCGACGACGGCTGCATCCACTTCCGGTCACTGGTCGGGTCGCGCAGCGAGGCGATCGCGCGCCACACCAGGAATGCGGCCGCGACGCCGAGCATGATCCAGGCGGGCCAGCCGGCCTGTGCCCCGCGCGCCAGGAAGCCGAACAGCAGCTCCACCGCGCTCGTCGCCTTGCGCCCTTCCACCTGCTGGTAGCCGATCGCCAGCGCCAGACCGATGCCTCCCGCCACGACACCGCTCGCCGGCAACGCGACGAGGTCGGCGGGACGAATGCGGATCGGCCGCACCCACACGACGAGCAGCGCAAACAGCAGCCCGAGGATCATCACCGCCAGGAACGGCCACGGTGCGCCAATGCCGGCCACCGCGGTCAGGAACGCGACCGCCACGACCAGCAGCAGCCTGCCGAGGCCCGATCGGGCCAGGATGAGCACCAGCAGGCCGATGAGCGCGTACCAGCCGACCCATTTCGTCGCCGCTGCCAGACCGATGAGGACGCCGACCAGCGGCAGCGCCCACCAGGCGCTGCGCGCCCATCGGCCAGACCAGATCTGCCAGAAAACGAGGTAGGCGGCGACGATGAAGACTGCCACGTAGATGTCGTTCATGGCGATCCGGCTCATGACGTAGCTCATGCCGTCGACCGCCACGAACGCCGCGGCGAGCACCGCGATCCGCCGGCGGCGGAACATCGTCGCGGCGAGCAGGTAGATCAGCCCCACCAGGATCGAGCCGAAGACGATGCCGGCCAGGCGCCAGGAGAACGCGTTCGAGCCGGCGTCGATCGTGACCAGTTGGGCGCTGTTGCCGGCCGTGGCGACCAGCAGGTTGGCGTTGTCGTCGCCCTCGGCGGTCTTCGCGTCGTCGGTGACCATCGCCGTGGCCTCGCCGGGCATCGTGGTCGTGTCGTAGGCCGCGAAGCCACTCCGTTCGTCGCCCAACGGGTCGATGGTCCACACCTGCGGCGTGCCGTCCGGTGCCGTCCCGGCGATGTACACCACGTCGGCCGAGTCCTGCCAGGCGATCCGCGCCGGCACGCCGGGCAGCGCCACGGTGTCGATCTCCGACAGGCTGTCGTTGAAGACGGTCAGCCCGCCGCCGACCGCCGGGTGCTCGCCGTTGGCCGGCAGCGCGCCGACCGGTACCCACAGCTGAGCGTCCGAGCCGCTGCCGTGGACGAGCAAGGTGCCGGCCGGTGGAGAAGGCAGATCAAGGGTCCGCGACTCGGCGAGCGTCGCCGCCTCGAGGACGACCACCCGGCTCTGCGCCGGGTCGACGGCGACCACCCGCGCGCCGACGCTCGCGTCATTCGGGTCGGGCGCCAGGTAGCCCACATCGGTCGCGGCGACGTCGCTCGTCGCGATCACGGCGCCGGACTGCCGGTCGATCTCGGCGATCCCGCCGTCGCCGGCGAGCAGGAGCACGTCCTCGCCGCTGGGCACCGGCTGGGTGACGTCGTCGCGCCACGGCACCACGATGCGCCGCACCGAGCTGAGCTCGCTGGCGATCGGCGGCTGCGGTGGTGGCGGCGCGCGCGACCCGGTGTGTTGCATGAACGCGTCGGTGGCATAGGTCTTCACCTCTCCCCCGGCGCTCGATCCGACCAGCAGCCGCTGCCCGTACGGGTCGTAGGCCAGCGACGCTACCGGGGCGCCGTTCGACCACGACGCGACCTGCTCCCCAGACAGCGCGTCGCGCGCGACGATCGTGTCGCCAGACCCGACGAACACGACCGAGCGTGGATGGGCGTCGTCGGCGTAGCGCGGGATGACCGCCAAGGCCGACGCCGGCCCACGCACGGCGACGGTCGACTCGACCTTGTTCGGATCGGCCACCACGATCCCGGCGGCGATGAGGTACTTCGCCAGCATGGGATGGGTCCACTCGTAGGTGTCGCGCGTCCAGCCGTGTTCCCAGTCACTCAGCCATTCGGTGGCGGACCGGGCGTGATAGACCTCGTCGAAGTGCATGGCGCGCGGGATGTCAAGGCGCCACAGCCGGAAGACGAAGGCGAACAGCACGAAGCCGATGACCAGCGCGAGGTCGAGGCGATCCAGCCGGCGCATCGGCTCACGCGGCAGGGGATCCAGACGATTCGAGCGTAGCCAGCCGAAGCGCGCGCCGAACGGGACCGGCGCCAGTGCCGCTGCGGGTGCGTCCGGCTCGATCGGAGCCGCCGGCTGAAGATCGACGACCGGTGTGCGGGGGGCGTCGCCCGCCATGCCGACCACGTACGAGCGGTGCACCAGCCA
>DASSTC010000079.1:0-9975 GCA_035708065.1 Candidatus Limnocylindria bacterium
CGATCTACGGCGACGGCTACACCGATGACGTCAACGGAGCGTTCGTGACCGATGAGGAGGCCTACGCCCGATACCCGGAGCAGATGGACACCGGCGATGGCCAGCTGCCCGGCCTGACGCGGGTGTACCGCGTCGTGCCGCCGGAGCGCTATCCGGTCTTCGTCGCGCGCGAGATGGGCGCGCTGTTCGTCGTGTCGATCGTGGCAATCGGCGCAGCACGGCTGCTGGTGCGCTCCCGGCGGCCGGAGTGATCCGACGCCTCGCTGCTCGTTGATGCCCGTGATAACGCCTTCTCTCGCACCTCGATGACGCCCGGTATCGCGGCTGAGCGGCAAATGCGCGGCGTCGCGGCGTCGCGGCGACGCGGAGTCGCGGCGTGGCGGGCCGAGCGGCTCAATGCGGTGCGGCGACCAACGCGGAAAGCAAGGCCACGACGACCGCCATGGCCACGAACGGAAGGGCCACGTAGACGAGCGAGCGCCAGGCGCGCATCGGTCAGTCCTCCGGCGTGCCTTCGCCTTCGGGCGTCGCTCGCGTGGAGCGCGCGGCCAGCACCAGCAGGGCGCCCAGCACAATGGCGACGATCGGGCCGAGCCAGGCAAGCGACAGCGCGCCGCTGCTGCCGGAGAGCAGCACCAGGCCGAGCACTGCGAAGCACAGGCCGAAGGTCAGCGACAGCAGATCGGTGGGATGGCGCTTCATCTTCACTGCCACTCCTGCGGCCATGCGTCGACGTTGATGCCGCCGATGCCGCCCTCCAGGTGAAGGACGAATCGCGGCGCCTGACCGACCACGACGTGATGGTCCCGCAGCTGCGTGCCGACCTGGTACGCGCCCAGGATGCTGAGATCACCGGCACCCACCGCCGAGTCGACGTCGACCGAGGCATCTTCGGGGAGGATCACCAGCAGCTGGCCGGCGGCGACACTGGCCTTGATCTCGACGGGCTTCGTCGTGGCGGGAAGCTGCCGAAGGTCGATCCGCATCACACCGGCGGCCATGCGGTATTCGTCGCGCAGCTCGGCAACGCTGGTCGGTGTGAATCGGTGGTCGCCGATGCCGCCCTGGATCGGCACGCTGAGGAAGGTCGCCATGACGGCAAACGGCAGCATCAGCAGCCCCAGCAGGATCAGCACGCGTGCACGGCCCCACCAGGCTCCGATCGTCAGACCGATGCCGACGACGCCCAGCGCGACGCCGAAGAATTGCGCAAGCTCGACGTCCGCGCCCGAGGCGTTCGTGAGGAGTGCGAAGAGCCCGATGGCGGCGAGCATCCCGCCCGCGACATAGCCCGCCAGCGGTGAGCGCGGGCGGCGACGGCGTGCCGCACGCACGGCTCGGCGATCAGACACCGCGACGACGGCCGGCATCTCCGGCGCCTGCCGGGGGAGGGCGGCCCGCGGTGCCGCAGCCGTCCCACCAGGCTCCCCCTGCCGCAGGATCACCGCCCCAACGATGATCACCACCAACGCCACGCCAAGCCCCGTCGCCAGTCCGGACATGGCCAGGCCGTTGCTGAGTCCGCCGACGAAGAGGAACAGCCCAACCGCGACGAGGGCTCCGAGCAGCACGCGGCTGGTGTTCAGGCCGGCGCGGTCCAGCAGCTGCTCGGCGATCGACTGACCCGACGCCTCGTCCGGCACGACGAGCCAGGCGAGCACGTACAGCACCAGCCCGAGCCCGCCGAAGACCATCAGCCCCACGAAGCCGATGCGGATCAGCAGCGGATCGACGTTCAGGAAGTCGCCGAGGCCGCTCGCCACGCCCCCGATGACCCGGTCGTCGGATCGGCGACGGAAGCTGCGGCGCACGTTTGGCTGCTCGGTCGTCATCGGCCACGATCATGCGGACCGCACCCGCGTCTGACCATTGGGGATGACCCGCATAGAACCCTGAGCGCCGGGGTCGCCGGTCAGGGTTGTCACCCATCGTGGGAACGCATGCGCGTGTGGGAACATGCGCGGCATGGCGCAGGTCAACGTCCGCGGCCAGGCACCGCGAGCCGGAACAGGCACCGGTCGGCTGGAGCGCAGCCGCTCGGATCGGCTGGTCGGCGGCGTCGCGGGAGGGATCGCGCAGCATGTGGGCCTGAGCTCGACCATCGTGCGCGCCGCATTCGTCGTCCTGTCGTTCGCGCTCGGCTTCGGCATCGTGGTCTACCTGCTCACCTGGCTCCTCGCACCACTCGAGGTGGCGACCGATCCGGTCGAACCGCGCAAGCGCCGCATCCGGACGCCGACGCCGAACCAGGTCCTGGGCATCGGTCTGGTGGCCGTCGGCTTCCTCGTCCTGCTGTGGATCTCGGGCTTCTGGTTCGGCGGTGAGCTGGGTTGGCCGGTGGTGCTGGCCGCCATCGGCTTCGCCATCCTGTGGGCGCGCAGCACCGACGACGGGCGAGGGCGCTGGACGCTCTCGAGCCTGGGCACGCCGCTCGGATCGGTGGTGACCGGCGATGTCTCGCTGCCACGCGTGGCGATCGGTTCGCTGCTGATCCTGGCCGGGATGGCGGTCTTCCTGGCCGCGAACACCTCGCTGGCGGCCGCGGGCAACGTGCTGCTGGCGATGATCGTCGCGATCGGTGGCGCGGCGCTGCTGGCCGGCCCCTGGGTGTGGAGCATGGGCCGCGCCCTCGTGGAGGAGCGCAGCAGCCGCGTGCGGTCCGAGGCGCGCGCCGAGATGGCGGCGCACCTCCACGACTCGGTGCTCCAGACGCTGGCGCTCATCCAGCGGGCCAAGGCGCCGCGCGAGATGGCGAGCTTGGCGCGAACGCAGGAGCGGGAGCTGCGGGCGTGGCTGTACGGGCGCGTGCCCGAGCTCTCCGGCGCGCGCCTGCGGGACGCCGTCGACTCGATGGCGGGACGAATCGAGCGCCAGCACCAGGTGAGCGTCGAGGCAGTGGTCGTCGGCGACGCGGACATGGATGACCGGCTGCGCGCCCTGGTCAACGCCTGTGCCGAGGCCGTGGCCAACGCGGCGCGGCACTCGGGTGCGACGACGATCTCGGTGTACGTCGAGGTCGAGGAGGACACGATCAGCGCCTTCATTCGCGACCAGGGCAGCGGCTTCGACCCGGACGTCGTCCCGTCCGACCGGCATGGCATCGCCGATTCGATCGTCGGACGCATGGAACGCCGCGGCGGAACCGCGTTCGTCCATAGCGCCGCCGGTGCCGGCACCGAGGTCGTCCTGCAGCTGCCGCGGAGCCCGCAGTGACGGCGCGCGTGTTCGTGGTCGACGACCACGAGCTGTTCCGCTCGGGCGTCCGCTCGGAGCTGGGGGGCGAAGTGGAGATCGTCGGGGACGCAGGATCGGTGGACGAGGCCGTGCCCGCCATCCTCGCCTCCGTGCCGGACGTCGTGCTGCTCGACGTGCACATGGCCGGCGGTGGCGGCCGCGCCGTCATCGAGGCGGTCCGTGCCGAGCGTCCCGATGTTCGCTTCCTGGCGCTGTCAGTCTCCGACGCGGCCGAGGACGTCATCGGCACCATTCGCGCCGGTGCGCGCGGCTATGTCACGAAGTCGATCTCGGCCGAGGAGCTGTCGTCGGCGGTGCATCGGATTCACGAGGGCGACGCGGTGTTCTCGCCGCGCCTGGCGGGGTTCGTCCTGGACGCCTTCGCCGGCGAGGCGCCCAAGCCGCTCGATCCGGAGCTCGATCTCCTCAGCCGCCGCGAGCGCGAGGTGCTGCGCTACATCGCGCGGGGCTACACCTACAAGGAGGTCGCCCACGAGCTGCACATCTCGGTGAAGACCGTCGAGACGCACGTATCGGCCGTCCTGCGCAAGCTCCAGCTCTCGAACCGATACGAGCTCACCCGCTGGGCCGCCGATCGGCGTCTCGTTTGACGCAGCGCCCCATGACTGAAGAGACCAACTTCGACCAGAAAGCACGCGGCTGGGACACGCCGGAGCGCCGTGAACGCGCCCAGGCAGTCGCGCAGGCCATCCGCGAGCGTGTCGCGCTGACCGAGCACACGAGGGTCATCGACATCGGCGCCGGAACCGGCCTCCTCGGGCTCGCGCTGGCAGGCGACGTCGGGGAAGTTGTCCTGGCCGAACCGTCGAGCGGCATGCTCGAGGTCACCCTCGAGAAGCTCGCTGCAGCAGACCGGGCCAACGTTTCGGCCGTCCGCTTCGACCTCCTGACCGATGCACCGCCCGCAGCTCCATTCGACCTCGCAGTGTCACTGCTCGTGCTCCACCACCTGGCCGATACGCGCGCCGCGCTCGGCGCGGTCCGCAATCTCCTGCGACCCGGCGGTTGGATGGCGTTGGCCGACCTGGACGCCGAGGACGGCTCCTTTCACGGCGAGGGTGCCGAAGGCATTCATCACCACGGCTTCGACCGCGCTGCGATCGAGGAGCTGGCTCGGGACGTCGGCTTCTCCGAGGTTGCCGTCAACAAGGCGACGGAGCTCGCCCGCGACGGGCGAACCTATCCGGTCTTCCTGCTCACCGGACGGCGCGACTGACCCAGGCCACCAGCGAGCGCCCAGCGCCGGGACACCGTGTAGCGCTATGGAATCCAGAGCGCTATAGTTGCGGCGGCAACTATAGCAATACATACCTCTGGAGGCAGGTGACCATGGGGCTGGATCTCGGGCTGTTGGTTCTGCGCGTCGTGGTGGGACTCATCTTCGCTGCGCACGGAGCGCAGAAGGCATTCGGCTGGTGGAACGGACCGGGCTTCGCCGGCTGGACCGGCTTCATGGGACAGATGGGCCTGCGCCCGGCGCGCCTGTGGTCGACGATATCGACGTCGGCCGAGCTGGCCGGCGGGACGGCGCTGGCACTTGGCTTCCTGACGCCGCTGGCCGCGGCCGTCCTGGTTGCCCAGGGACTGGTCATCGTGCTGCGCGCCCACTGGTCAGCGGGCTTCTGGAACGCCAATCGCGGTTTTGAGTTCCCGCTCTCCCTGCTCGCGGGAGCCGCGGCGATTCTCTTCACCGGCCCCGGCCTGTGGGCGCTCGACAGCCTGCTGCCCGTCGACGTCCTGTACGAGCCGCCGGTGCGGTGGGGGGTGGCCACCATCGCGGCGGCGGTGGCCCTGCTTGCGGTGGCAATGCCGCGACCGGAGCCCGCCAAGCAGTCGTAGCACCCCGGCAACGAGCGAGCGACTAGGTCACGATCCCGGGCGCCGGCCGGCGCGTGGCGGCCGCCGCCGCCCGTTCGAGCCATTTCGACATCGACAGCCGCAGATCATCGCCCTTGGACAGAATCTCGGCCACCTTCCCGTTCAGCCGTTCGCGATCGGCTGCCGAAAGCTCCTGGCCGGTGAGGATCAGAATCGTCGCGTCACGCGTCGCCTCATTCGCATGCAGGCGGTTCACGACCTCGTAGCCGTCCATGTCGGGCATCAGCAGGTCGCAGATCACGAGCTCCGGCGGCTCCTCGGCCGCCAGTCGGACGGCCTCCTCGCCCGACGCGGCCGCCACGACGTCGAAGCCCTCGACGCCGAGGGTCTGCACCACGAGCTCGCGCGCAGCAGGATCGTCGTCGACGGCCAACACCCGAACCGGACGCTGCTTGACCTTGGTGGTGAAGGTGTACTGCGACAGGCGCGCCAAGAGCTCGCGCGGTCGGATCGGCTTGAGGAAGTAGTCCACCGCGCCGAGGCCGATGGCCACATTGCGTTCATCGACCACCGTCACGACCACGACCGGGATGTCGCGAAGTTCGGGGTCGGCCTTCAGGCGACGCAGCACCTCCCAGCCATCGACGCCGGGGAGCAGGACGTCGAGGAGGATGGCGGCCGGGCGCACGGCTCGAGCGGCAGTGATGCCGGCCTCGCCGTCGGAGCTCACGACGACCTGGTAGTCCTCGGCCTCGAGGTAGGTGCGCAGGAGGCGCACCGCGCTGGGATCGTCCTCGATGACGAGCACGGTCGCGTCGGACGGCTTGCCATGGAATGCCGGAGCCGGCTCGGGAATCGCCTCATCGCCACGCACGTGCGGCAGCCGGATCTCGAACCGCGACCCGCGGCCGAGCTCCGACTCGAGATGAACCGTTCCGCCATGCGCTTCGGCCAACCGGCGGGTGAGCGCCAAGCCGAGCCCGGTCCCGGCCTCGCGGGCCTTGATGTCGCCAACCTGGCTGAACTCCTCGAATACCCGCGCAAGATCATCGGGTGCAATGCCAACGCCCGTATCGGTCACCGCGATGGTGGTGTCATCGCCGTGCCACGACGCCTCGACGCGGATTTCGCCGTGTTCCGGCGTGAACTTGATGGCGTTGGAGAGGAGGTTGTAGACCATCTGGCGCAGGCGGCCCCGATCGGCGACGATCGCGCCGCGTTCGGCATCGACGGTCACGTTGATCTGCTTGCGGTCGGCGAGCGGCCGAAGACCCTCCACCGATTCGCTCAGCGCCGCGGCGACGTCGAACGTCTCGCGCTGCAGCTCGATCCGGCCCGCTTCGATCTTCGTCAGGTCGAGCACATCGTTGATCAGCCCGAGCAGGTGATCGCCGCTGCGATGGATATGCTGGATCCATTCGTCGGGTACCCCCCGCCGGTCGCCGACGAGCGGCTCATCCAGCATCAGCGACGAAAAGCCGATGATCGCGCTCAGGGGTGTCCGCAACTCGTGGCTCATGCTTGCCAGGAAGTCGCTCTTGGCCTGGCTGGCGCGCTCGAGCGCCGAGACGGTGTGCGACAGTCGTTCGGCCAATGCCGCCTGCTGCGCCAGCGCATCGGCTCGTTCGGCAAAGACCGATGCCCGCTGCGCGAGCGCGTCGATGATGACGTGATCGTCCGCCGAGAAGAGGCTCGGGCGTGCGTGAAACAGCAGCAGCGCGCCACGACTGGCGGCCCCTCCCCATGGAATCGACGCGACGTAGTTGGCGCCCATCACATCCGCCAGGTGACGAAGCTCACCATCCGAAGCGGTCAGCCGCTCATGACCTTCCCGGCGGCCCGGCGCCGTCGGGAGGACGAAGCCTTCCTCAAGGGGCGGCGCGTCCCCGGACACGGCAAGGATTCTGGATGGGCCGTCGGCGACGACCATGGCGGACCGAGCTCCTGCAGTGCGTCGTGCAAGCTCGGCCGTCCTCGCCCACAGCTGCGCGCTCGGCTCATCGGAAGGAGCGTCGATGAGCTGGTTCGTGAAGCCGTGCGTCGCCATCGCACTCCACAGCCGTCGCAGCCAGCGGGGCGGGAGGAATGCCAGCAGGTACAGCGCCGCGGCTACCACCGCGAGGACGCGTCCGCCGTCCGCGGCCGCACGTGCTTCTGTCGGCACCACGAACAGGCCCATGGCGAGAGCCAGCGACGCGCTGGCGGCCGCCGCACACCACAGCCGGATACGAGCTGAGCCGACGCGCCGACGCGCTTCCCCCTCGAGCACGCCAGCGGCCACCATGTCCGTCGCGACGAAGACCGTCACAGCGGCGACCAGCAACGGCCGGCTCGACTGGAGTGGCACGATGAGCAGCGGACCCGCGGTCACGGCGTACGCGGCACCGGCCACGATCCAGACCCAGCGCGCCACCGGATGGAGCCGATGCGCCACGCGAAGGGTGAACAACGGCTGTGCCAGGAGCAGGGCGACCGCCAGGCCGCTGACGACATCCGGAAGCTGCCCGAAGACAGCCGCGGCGCCCATCAGCGCGAGCAGCGCCGCGACCGAGGCGAAGATCAGCATCACGTCGCGACTCAGGCCGTCCCGGCGGCGAACGTAGTTGACCAGCGTTGCCCCGAACAGGACGGCAAACGCGAGCAGGATGAACGCGGTCGTCACGTGATCAGGCCGCGAATGAACGGGCTCGGCTCTGCGGGATCGGCACCGCTGCGGAGATACTCGACGAAGAGGTCGACGACCCCGGGGTCGAACTGGCTACCACGATGCGTCGCGAGCTCGGCGAGTGCCGCATGTGGAGTCAGTGCTGCACGGTAGGGCCGGTCATGGGTCATGGCGTCATGCGCGTCGGCGACCGCCACGATCCTGGCGCCGATGGGAATCTGCTGGCCGCGCAGGCCATCCGGATAACCGGCGCCATCCCAGCGCTCGTGATGCGCGCGAACGATGGGGCCGACCAGGCGCCCAAGGCGCAACGGAGCGAGGATGTCGGCGCCGATGATCGGATGGCGCTGCATCTCGGCGCGCTCCGCGTCCGTCAGGCGTCCAGGCTTGGTGAGCACAGCTTCGGCGATGCCGATCTTGCCGACGTCGTGCAGCACGGCGCCATAGCCGACCGCCTCGACCTCATCCGCATCGAGGCCTGCCAGGCGGGCCAGGGCGATGGCCGCATCGGCCACGCGCCCACAATGGTGCTCGGTCAGCGGGTCCTTGGCGTCGACGGCGTTCGCCAATGCCACCAGCACGTCCTGCGTCGACTCGAGGCGAGTCATCGCCGCCGACAGGCGGAGATTTGCGCGGACGCGGGCCAGCAGCTCGGCCGGCTCAAAGGGCTTGGTGATGAAGTCGCTCGCGCCGGCGTCGAGACCCGAAACCTTGTCCTCCACGCGACCCCTCGCCGTCACGAGGATGATCGGCAGCAGCGCGGTGGCGGGTGTGTCCCGAAGCCGTCGCGTCAGCTCGAGGCCATCCATCTCCGGCATGCCGATGTCGAGCAGCGCCAGGTCAGGTGGATCGCGGGTGATCTCTGCCAATGCCGCCGCCCCGTTGTCGACCTCGCGCACGTGGTACGAGCCACGGGCCAGGGTGGCGCGCAGCAGGGCACGGGTAGCGGCGTCGTCCTCGGCAACGAGCACGTGCGGCTCGACGCCGGCGACACTGCGAGGCACGGCCACGGAATCCATGAGGGCGCGATGGTCCTACGGGCCGTTGCACGCCGTCACTAGTACGAACGTCGCACGAGGACGAGGGCGAGCTAAGGGCGAGGACGAGCAGGCGATCTGGCTGGGGCGGAAGGATTCGAACCTTCGATCTCCTGATCCAGAGTCAGGCGCCTTACCGCTTGGCCACACCCCAGCGCGAGTGCCGCACGATTCTACCAAACGACCGATCCGACCTGGAAACGAGGCCGGATCACAGGTGACGTCATGGGGCGCCTGGCTGCTGGACGAGCAAGCGGCCGCTGCTGCATGCTGCCGCGCGAAGGAGGGTCTTGGTTCCTTGCCCGAGCTGGTGCCCGCGCGTCGCCGAGCGCCGCGATCATTCGTCGTCATCGGTGCGGTGGCATCGGTCTGCGTGCTTGGCGTCGCGATGTTCGGCGGCAAGCTGATGGCCGATCAGGCCGTACCGCAGGCTCCCGCCTGGACGCCGTTGCCGAGCGTGTCGCATCGGCCCGTGGCGAATGCCGGACTCGGCGTTGTCATCGACGCGCCCGTCGAGCCGGGCTCATGGGGCTACATCCCCGTCAAGGGTGTCTTCGTGGTCGCCGCACCCGGCGACGTGCGCGAAACAAGCATTGGCACGCTACCGGAAGGCTCGTATGTCCTGGTCCTGGAAGGACCGATTCCGTCCTCGGGCGAGGACTGGTACCGCGTCGCAGGCGACGAGGTCGCAGGCTGGATCCCGGCCGGCCGCGACGGCAACGCCTGGGTCGTCAACGCGCGGACGACCGCCACCTCGGTGCCGGTCTGGGACCCGCCGGTCCTGATTCCGGGCGCCGAGGTCGAGTATTACGACGTCGAGGGCGTCTCACCGTCGGAGCTGCGCGATGCGGTGGCGATGCTCGGGCCGGTGACCGACACCGACGCCGAGGATGGAGACGTCATTGCCCAAACGACCTTCGAACCGGACTTCGAGGAGTACAGACGCATCGCCTCGTTTGACCACTCCGTCGAGAGCTACGACGCCTGCCGGGTGTCGTGGACGTTCGTGGTGACGCTGCCGCGCTGGATCGGTCCGTCGCCAGCGCCACTGCCAGTCTTCACCTGGTGGGAGGCCGCGCGCCAGAAGATGGTCGAGCACGAAACGAAGCACGTGCAGATCTGGCGTGACGCCCTGCCGGCGCTCGAGTCGCGGCTGGACCCGATCGAAAAGGACGCCTACTGCGCCGATGCGAAGTCGGA
>DASSTC010000080.1:0-11641 GCA_035708065.1 Candidatus Limnocylindria bacterium
AACGTCGAGCCATGGGCACCCGGCGGCCAGGTCCAGACCGAGTCGCGCGCGATGAACGCGCCGATGGGCATGCCCGAGGCGATTCCCTTGGCGCTGGTCACGATGTCCGGCTCGACGTCGGCGTGCTGGATCGCCCACCACGTGCCGGTCCGGCCCATGCCGGACTGGATCTCGTCGGCGATCAGCAGGATGCCGTGCTCGTCGCAGATCTCGCGGAGCCCGGCGAGGAACGCAGCGGGAGCCGGGAAGTAGCCGCCCTCGCCCTGGATCGGCTCGACGACGATGGCCGCGACGTCGCGTGGCGCGATGATCCGCCTGAAGATGCTGTTGCGAAGCACATCCAGCTCGGCGCTGCCGTCGCCGCCGGTTCCCTCGCGCCAGGCGCGAACGCGCGGGTACGGCGAGTGGTGGACCATCGGCACCAGCGGGCCGAAGCCGGCGCGCTGCTTGACCTTGGAGTTGGTCAAGGAGAGCGCGCCCATCGTGCGGCCGTGGAAGGCGCCCTCGAACGCGATGAGACCGGCGCGTCCGGTGTGGTGTCGGGCCAGCTTGATGGCCCCCTCGATCGCCTCGGTCCCCGAGTTGGTCAGGAAGACGCGCGCCTTTTCCTTGAACGGCGCGACCGATGCCACGCGCTCCATGAACTCGACGTAGCGCGGCTCGTAGAAGTCGGTGGCCGCGATGTGGATCAGCCGATCGGCCTGCTCCTTGATCGCGGCGACGACCTTCGGGTGGCTGTGGCCGGTGCTCGCCACGGCGATGCCGGCGGCGAAGTCGAGGAATCGGTTGCCGTCGACGTCGGTGACGACGTACCCCGAGCCGCTCTCCGCGACCAACGGGTAGGCGCGCGTGAGGGAGGGGCTGGCCACGGCCGCGTCGCGGGCGATGATCGCGCGCGCCTGTGGGCCGGGCAGCTCGGTGACGATGTGCGGCGCGTCGAGATTGTGCGCAGCCGCAGGCGAGGTGGTGGCCTCGATGGTGGTCATGAGGTAGCACTCCGAGACGGAGCGGCGCGTCCTGCCCGCGCCCCTGGCTAGATCTGCCCTGTATGGTATCAGTCATGCGCCTACGGCCCGTGCACCTCGCGCTGGTCGCCGTCCTGCTGGCCGGCTGCTATGGCCCGACCTCGGCGCTCGACTCGTACCTGCGCGCGGCTGTGGGCGGCGCCGCCGACCGTGGATGGCAGTACATCGCCGGCGGTGATTACGGTGGCGACAAGGCGGCCTACATTCGCGATGCGGAGGCGGCGGACTGGAGCTCGCTTCGTTGGTCTGATGCACGCGTCCTGGCAGAGACCGATGGCTCCTTTGCGGCGCAGGTGACGCTCGATTCGTCGGCCGCATCGGTGCCCGATTTCCTGATCGCGCGGCATATCCTCGCCGGCGTCTGCGGCGACGGCGAGCCGGTCGGACTCGGTGCCTGGTACTCGAGCGAGGATGGCAGGCTCGCCGCCAACAAGGTGGTGCCGGCGCAGTCCGACTGCAATGCCGCATTCATCGGCGACGCGGCGTACGAGAACTGAGCCCTGGTGCTGCGCTCGCGAGGCCGCTGACTGACCGACATATCGGCTGAAGTGCACCGGAGCGGCGTCCTGCGCTGCGTTTCTCCGCCGTAGCGCAAACAGGGAGCGTGAGCGGCGCGCAGGAGGGCGCCCCGAGAGTGACAGCGTTCGACATGTTGGACGAGCGCACCGCCAACATGGCCGCGCGTGAAGAACGGCCGATAGATCGGCCACCCTCAGGTGGGTGGGCTCAGGCGGCGCGAGATTTCGGCCACCGTTTCGCCGATGAGCGCCGGGCCGCGATAGACGAGGCCGGTCCACAGCTGCACGAGGTCGGCGCCAGCATCGATCGCGGCGACGGCGTCCGTGCCGCTGAAGACGCCTCCTGAGGCGATGAGCACGAGTCGATCGCCGGCGAGCTCGCGCGCACGGGCGACGGCCGCGAGCATGCGCTCGAGGAGTGGCCGTCCGGAAAGGCCACCGGTCTCGCCGTCATGCTGCACGGTGGTGTTCGACAGGATGAGGCCTGCGGCCGGTGACCCGGCGAGCGCGCCGACCAGCGCGTCGAAGGCATCGGGCTCGAGATCGGGCGCGAGCTTGACGACCAGCGGCCGAGCCGGCGACTGAGCAACCAGTGCGTCGAGGAGCGCGAGGAGCCGCGACGGCTCCTGCAGGCCGCGCAGGCCAGCCGTGTTCGGCGACGAGACGTTGATCGCGACGTAATCGGCGACGGCGGCGACCGCACGATAGGCGGCGACGTAGTCGGCGACTTCGTCGACGGCATCGCGGTTGCGGCCGACGTTCACGCCGATGACGAACCCGGGCGGGAGCGTGGGGCGAACACGAGCCAGGCGAGCCGCGAGGGCATCGGCTCCGGCGTTGTTGAAGCCCATGCGGTTAACGAGCGCCTCTGCATCGGTCAAGCGGAAGAGGCGAGGGCGGGGATTGCCGGCCTGTGGCAGCGGCGTCACCGTGCCGACCTCGGCGAAGCCGAATCCCAGGGCAGCCCAACCGCGCAACGCAACGCCGTCCTTGTCGAAGCCGGCGGCCAGGCCGATGCGGTTGCGGAAGCGCAGGCCCATGAGCTCGGCGGGGTCGTCGGGCGTGCGACCGGCCGCGAAACTCGCCAGTGCGCGAGTGGGTGGTGTCGAGCCCGCGAGGCGGAGTGTGCCGAGGGTCAGGTGATGGATGCGCTCCGCATCAACGCGAAAGAGGAGCGGGCGGACGGCACGGTAGGTTGCGCTGCGCCACGCGCTCAAGACCGGTCAGTCGTCGCGGCCGCGCGGGAAGGCCATCTCGATCGGACGGACGGGCGGCAGCTCGTCGCCGTCCGTGCCGGAGGCGGCGGGATCCGGCGACATGAACTCGTGCCACACCTCGGTGCCGGCGGCCGGAACGTCGTCGAGCTCCTTGATGGCGACGATGCCCTCGAAGTGGATGGTGCCGGCCTCGCCTTCATCGGTCTCGAAGTCATCCTCGTACTCGGCCGCGATCTCGAACCCGCGGCCGAGCGCCGTCTCCTCGTCCTCGCCGTCGACGAGCACCACGCGGTCCTCGATGAGGTACGGCTCGTCGCGCGACGCGATCATGTACGCGTAGCGCAGCTGGACGCTGAACCAGCCCGACGAGTCGACGACGGTCTCGAGCGCGTCGTCGTCCTCGTCGGAGGCCTCGACCTCGGTCGGGCCGCGGCCGTTGTTGCTCACTCGGCCGGCGGCGGTTCGTCGCCGATGATCGTCTGCGACTGCTCGCGCATGAACTGCTGGACGTAGTACGGGCCGAGGCCGCTCTTCCCGGACGAGCCGGAGCCCTTCCAGCCGCCGAAGCTCTGCACGCCCGGCCACGCGCCGGTCGTCGCGCCGGCGCGACGGTTGACGTACACCACGCCCGCCTGGATCGCGTCCAGGAAGCGCTCGATCTCGCCGCGATCCTCGCTGAAGATGCCCGCCGTCAGCCCGTACTCGGTTGAGTTGGCCAGCTTGAGGGCCTCGTCCAAAGAGTCGACCTCGCCGACGACCAGGAACGGGACGAACAGCTCATCGCGGAACAGGCGGTGGGTCGTCGGCAGCCCGGTGACCACCGTCGGCGCCGGGTAGTAGCCACGGCCGGTCTCGCCGTCCCGCAGGACGTCGCCCCCGACCGCGACGGTGCCGCCGTCGGCCTTCGCCTCGTCGACCGCCTGTTCGAACTTGTCGACAGCACGCTGGTTGATCACCGGCCCCATCCAGTTCTCGCGACGCGTGGGGTCGCCGACCGCGATCTGCTTCGTGCGCTCGACAACCTTGTCGACGAACTGGTCGGCCACGCGGCGATCGACGTAGACGCGCGACAGGGCGCTGCACTTCTGCCCATCGAAGCCGAACGCGGAGCGCATCACGCCCTCGGCCGCCTCGTCGAGGTTCGCGTTGGCGGTCACGATCGCCGGGTTCTTGCCGCCCATCTCGGTGATGATCGGTCGCGGGAAGTCCTGCGTGAAGCCCTTGTACAGCTTCATGCCGACCTCGTACGAGCCGGTGAACACCATCCCGTCGATGCCCGGGTTCTCCTGGAGCTCGGCGCCGACCGTCTCACCGGGCCCGGTGACGAAGTTGAAGACGCCATCGGGGATGCCGGCCTCGCGGAGCGCCTCGCCGAACTTCCAGCCGAGCAGCGGCGCGTCGGAGCTGGGCTTCAGGATGACGGTGTTGCCGGCGATCAGCGCGCCGGCGCAGGGGCCGCCCGAGAGCGCCATCGGGAAGTTGAACGGGCTGATCACGGCCCAGACCCCGTGCGGTTTCAGGACGCTGCGGGTGTGCTCGGTGTCCGACAGCGAGCCCATCGGCTTCACGAAGCCGCCGTTCTTCTCCATCTCGTCGGAGTAGTAGCGCAGCAGGTCGGCCGCCTCCTCGACGTCCCCGAGCGACTCGAGCCGGTTCTTGCCGACCTCGAAGGTCATCAGCGCCGCGTATTCGAACTGGTGCGCGCTGATGATGTCGGCGGCGCGGCGCATGATCTCGATGCGCTTCTTCCAGCCGAGGTCGCGCCATGCCGGGAACGCCTTGCGAGCCGCCGCAATGGCGTCCTGCACGTCCTGCCGGGTGCCGACCGGGAAGCGGCTGACGACGATCTCGGTGTCGATCGGCGACCGGTCCTCGAAGTCCTGCGCGCCGTGCCGCTCCTCGGCGCCGATGAGCATCGGATACGACCTGCCGAGCTCGCCGCGGACCTTCTCGACCGCCGCGTCGAAGGCCGACTGCAGCTCCTCGTTGTCGGCCGACAGCGTGGAGTAGGTGATCTTCATGCGCGGCGTGGTCGTGGCCAATGCGGGTGCCTCCTCGAGCAACAGGCGCGCGACGACGGTCGCGCGAGCGTCAGCGGTTTGGTGTGGTCCGCCGATTATCGCACCGGCCCGATGCAACGGGCATGCCGAAGGCCAGGCTCCGGGGGGAGAAGAGCCTGGCCTTCGACGCGCGAATCATAGAGTGCACCAATCCAGCGCGCAAGACATTTTTCGCATCTTGCGTCGCGGGTTTTCAACACCCATCACGGCGCTGCCAGGTGGTACAGGCCGAGCTTGAGCTCGAGCATCGGCCGATGCGGGCCCATCAGGTACGCCCGACCGCGGTCGCCATACAGCCGCGGCAGCAGCTCGTGGGCCGATGCGTCATCGCGCAGATCCAGCTTGGCGTGCACCACCTTGATCTTGAACCCGTTGCGCAGCCACCAGCCCGTGCGGCGCTGGGTCGCATCCAGCGCGTGGGCCACCACCTCGGGCTCTAGGAGTGCCGCGACGTCGTCGCGGCCGTAGTGGCCCATGACGATCAGGCGACCACCGGGCCGCAGCACGCGGAGCGCCTCGTCGATCATCGGGCGGGACCGGTCGTCCGGCTCGATCTGGCCGGTGAGCACGATGTCGACGGCCCCGTCGCGCAGCGGCAGCTGTCGCAGGTCGCCCTCCACGATGCGGATGTTGGGCTGGTGCGCCTCGGCGGCGCGCTCGCGGGCGACGGCCAGCAGCTCGGGGTCCGACTCGATGCCGTAGGTGCGCCCGGTGCGGCGGGCGAGCAGCATCGGGTAATGGCCGATCCCGGTGCCGACGTCCGCGATCCGCTTGCCGGAGAGCGGGACGATCCGTTCGAGCGCGGCGAGCACCTTGCGATCCGGGTCGATCAGCTCGCCGAGTCGGCGGTGCAGCTCCGGATCCGGCTCGGTCCAGGGCGGCAGGATGGCGCGCATCACGGGACGTCGACCCGCGTCGTTGCCGGCTCGCCCTGCGGGTCGCTGAGCAGCGCATCGCCGCCGGGCGTGACCGGCGCGACGTGCGGGATGCCGGAGAGCAGCTGGAAGTCGAAGGCCACGGGCCCCGGGCCACGTCGCGTGGCGACGAGCGCGATCGACAGCTTGGCGTGGGGCAGCAGGGGGCCCCAGCCGACCGAGGTCGTGCCCGCCGGTTCGCCGAGCTCGCCGGGGCCCTCGACCCACCGCGTCCAGTTGAAGTGCAGCGGCGGCCCGCCTTCGCGGACGAGCTCCTCGCTCGGCGCGAACGGCGCCAGGAAGAGGACGTCTTCGAGTGCGGTCGGCCAGCGCAGCACGATCTCGTTGATCCGCGAGTCGCCGAGGTTCTCGATCATCACCGCGATCGTGCCGTCACCGTCGTGGTCAACCTTCGGCGTGACGCTGAAGCGGACCTTCCGGTCGTCGCGACGCGGAGGCGGCTCGAGGCTGAGGACAGGCTGCGGCGTGGGGGTTGCCCGCGGCGGCGGCGTGACGGCCGCACTCGCCGACGCGGTCGGCGTGACGGAGCCGGCGGTGGACGGCGCGGCGCTCGGTGAGCCGGATGGCGTGCTCAGGCAGCCGGTGAGCAGCAGCACGCCGAGCAGTGCCGGCGCGCGCATCGGTCTAGTCATCCGTGGAGGAAAGCTCCGCCAGGCGGTTGTGGATGGCGAACGCGGCCGCCTGCGCGCGGCTGGCGAGCCCGAGCTTGGCGAGGATGTTCGAGACGTAGTTGCGCACCGTCTTCTCGGCGAGGTCCATCGACTCGGCGATGTCGCGGTTCGAGCCGCCCTGCGCGATGTGGGCGAGGACGCGTCGCTCCTGGTCGGTCAGCTCGGCGAACGCCCCGCGCTCCTCCATCTGTGTCGCCGAGCGCAACCGGGCGAGCACCTGGCTGGTGACCGATGGATCGAGCAGCGAGCCGCCCTCGGCGACCGCACGGACCGCGCGCACGAGCTCCTCCGAACCGATGCGCTTCAGCACGTAGCCGCTGGCGCCGGCCGCGATGGCATCGAACAGCGCCTCGGAGTCGGCGTAGCTGGTGAGCATCACCACCCGGGTGTCCGGCAGCTCCGCGGTGATGGCACGACAGGCATCGGTCCCGGTGCCGTCGGGCATGCGGATGTCAAGCACCGCCACGTCCGGGCGGTGCAGACGGGCCAGGCGAACCGCCTCGTCGCCGGACGACGCCTCGGCGACGACCGTGAAGCCCGGCTGCCGATCGAGCAGCGCGGCCAGACCGATGCGCACCACCTCGTGGTCGTCGGCGATGAGGATGCGGGTCGGCGTGGCGGAGCTCGCGGGCTGTGGAGAAGTGGTCATGCGATCGTCGGCTCAGGCGCGGCGGCTGGAGGAGACCGGCATGGTAAGCGACAGGGCAGTGCCCTGCCCCGGCGCGCTCCGCGCTTCCAGCTCCGCGCCGAGCAGCTCGGCACGGCGCCGCATGTTGGCCAGGCCCTGGGTGCGGCCGCGGGAGCGCGGCGGCGTGGCCGCCGGGTCGTAGCCGATCCCGTCGTCGTGAATGCTCAGCGTGAAACGCCGCCGGCTGCCGTGCAGCACGACCTCGACCCGCCGGGCGCGTGCATGGCGGAGCACGTTGCTGAACGCCTCCTGGGCGATGTGGCGCAGCTGATCGGCCTGCTCGGGGGTGAGCCGCGGCCGGTAGTCGCCCTCCACCCGCACGTCGAGATCGACCAGCGTGTTGGCGCGCAGCTCATCGGCGACGCCGCGCACGATCTCCTCGGCGTCGAGCGTGTCGAGCGACGCGGCGCGCAGGTCGAAGATGTAGGACCGGATGTCGCCGCTGATCCGGTTGAGCTCTTCCATCACCGTGCGCAGGCTGCCGCGGGCCGTGGTGTTGGCGTCGTCGTCGCCGGCCAGGCTGGCCGATGCCTCCTCGACGTGCAGCCCGACCGCGTAGATCGACTGCACGATCCCGTCGTGCAGGTCGCGGCCGATGCGCTCGCGTTCGCGGAGCAGCAACTCGTGCCGGCGGGCCGATGCGAGGGCGCGATCCGTCTCCTGCTCGAACAGATCGAGCGTGCGAATGACCGCGATGGCGATCACCAGCCCAGCCGCCGAGCGCAGCACCTCGATCGGGACGCCGAGCGTGTCGAGCACGGTCGCACCGTTGAGAAACGATGCGGGCGGGAACGGGGCGGCCATCCCGATCACGCCGGCCAGCACGCCGTAGACGCCGAATGCCACGGTCGCCAGCCGCAGGCCGCCGCCGACCGGCGGTCGGGAGATGGGACCGAGCTCGCCGGCACTGCGCCACAGACCGGCCATCACGGCAACGACCGCCGGGAGCGCCAGCATGTAGCGGCTCAGGACATCGCCGACGGCCAGGGGGGCGCCGATCGCCGCCAGCGCCCGGTCGATGTCGCCGGCCTTCAGCCACGGCTCGGCGCCCGGTGTGAAGTGCAGCTGCAGCGACAGCGTCAGGGTCCCGATGCCCCATAGCAGGAGCGCGAGGCTGGGCACCAGCCGCAGGCGCGGCTGGCCGAGGACCGGTCCGCTGAGCGCCTTCGCCTCACGCCGGCCGCCGATGAGCAGCTCCGCGCCGAACTGCAGCAGCAGCGCGTAGGAGATCCCTTTCAGCGCCAGCTGCGCGACGAGCAGCAGGTGGATGAGCGGCGGCGGCAGGAAGCCGGACTGGATGGGGATGAAGAGATACCCCCACTCGACAAAGCCGTGGACGATGCCGAAGGCGGCCAGCCACGGAAGCGCCCGCGCCAGCGCCAGCTCGCTGCGCTTGCGACTCTGGAGCGCGATGGCGAGGCCCATGACGAAGAAGACCTGGCCGTAGACCGACAGGACGATGATCCGGTTCGTTTCGAACAGGTCGGCCAACCACTCCATGGCTGGCATGTTAGGTCGCCGGCTGCGGCGCTACGATTGGGGCATGAGCAGCGCCGGGACCGACGAGGAGCGAACGCCGATCGGCGTGCTGCTCTGGTTCGTCTGGGCCTTCCTGCTGCTGCTCGGCACCGGCCTGCTGCTGCCGCGGATCATCAGCTTCGTCGATTTCAGCCCGCGCGCGCCGTTCTCGCTGCTCGGCATCTTCATGATGATCGAGCTCGCGGCGGTGCTGTTCGGGATCACCGTCGCGCTGCAGCGCAAGCGGATCGCGCATCGGTTCGCGATGTTCATCGCGGCACTGGCGGCGCCGATCCTCGGCGGACTGCCCCCGGCGCTGCTGAAGATGCCGTCCGATGCCGCCGTTGGCTGGGCGCTCCTGTTCGTGCCGATCGGGCTGATCATCAGCGCGGTCCTGATCCTCCTGCTGCTGCGCCCGGCGGCGCGCGCCTATTTCAGCGAGGACTGATGACGTGAAGCTGGTGGCCTACGACCGTGGCGATGGCATTCGGCATGGCTACCTGGCCGATGCCGGCATCGTCGATCTCGGTCCGGGTGACGTGATGGCGGTCATCCGCAACGGCATCGAGACAACGGACGGTCCGGCGGTGGCGATGGAGCGCGTGCAGCTCCTGGCGCCGATCGGTGCGCCGGGGAAGATCGTGTGCATCGGGCTCAACTATCACGACCACTGTCGCGAGCAGCACATTGACCCTCCAGCGTATCCACGGCTGTTCGGCAAGTTCGCCAACGCCGTGAACCGGCCGGGGGGCACGGTGCGCCGTCCCGCGATGACCGAGCAGCTCGACCAGGAATGCGAGCTGGCGGTGGTCATCGGGCAGCGGGCGAGTGGCATTGGTCCGGAGGAGGCGATGGACCACGTCTTCGGCTACACCATCCTCAACGACATCACCATGCGCGAGCTGCAGCGCGAGGACAGGCAATGGCTGCGCGCCAAGGGCAGCGACGGGTTTGCGCCGATGGGGCCTGCGGTGGTCACCGCCGACGAGATTCGCGACCCGCAAACGCTGCGCATGCGTTCGTTCGTCAATGACGAGCCGTGGCAGGACAGCTCGACCGCCGAGATGGTCTTCGATGTTCCGACGTTGATCGCCTTCGTGTCGCGAACGATCGCCCTGGAGCCGGGCGACGTGCTGTCGACCGGGACGCCGGCGGGCGTCGGGCACTACCAGCAACCTCCGCGCTACCTGCAGGACGGCGACCGGCTGCGCTGCGAGATCGAGGGGATGGGCGTGCTCGAGAACATCGTGGCCGACGAGCTTCCTCGCGCGGATGACCATGCTGCCGCGGCGGGCATGGGAGCGGGCGTGGCGCAGGGATCGGGGGCATGACCGTCACCGCCACGAAGACGATGCGCGCGCTGGCCAAGACCAGGCCGGCGCCGGGCGCCGAGCTCGTGCATCGGCCGATTCCGCAGCCCGGTCCCGGCGAGGTGCTGTTGAAGATGGAGGCGACCTCGATCTGCGGCACCGACTACCACCTGTTCAGCTGGGACCACTGGGCGCAGGAGGTGATGACGCCGCCGATCGTGCTCGGCCACGAGCTCGCCGGACGGGTCGTCGGCACCGGCGCAGGCGTGACGCGGGTGCGCGAGGGCGACCTCGTGGGTGTCGAGAGCCACATCGTCGACTGGACCTGCGCGCAGTGCCGCGCCGGCAACATGCACCTCTGCCGCAACCTTCGCGTGATCGGCGCGCACGTCGACGGCGGGTTCGCCGAGTACATGGTCATCCCCGAGACCAACGCCATCGAGTCGAACGGACTGGATCCCGCGGTGGTCGCACTCCAGGAGCCGATGGGCAACGCGGTGCACGCCGCGTTCGCCGAGCCGATCGAGGGCCGGACGGTGGCGGTCACCGGCGCGGGCCCGATCGGGCTGTTGTCGGTGGGGGTGGCCAAGGCTGCCGGCGCGTCACTGGTGATCTCCACCGATACCGAACCGTACCGGCTCGAGATCGCGCAGCGCATGGGTGCCGACCTGGTGTTCGACGCGCGCCTGCCGGATCTGACCGAGCGCGTCCTCGAGGCGACCGGCGGTGACGGGGTCGAGGTGCTCCTCGAGATGAGCGGCGCGGCTCCGGCACTGACCGGTGCGCTGCCCTTCGTCACCCGCGGCGGCCGAGTCAGCCTGCTCGGGATCTTCGGCGAGCCGGTGACGATCGATCTGTCCGAGGACGTGATCCAGCGCGGACTGCGCCTGTACGGCATCTACGGCCGGCGAATCTATGACACGTGGGAGCGGACGCAGGCGCTGCTGCGCTCGGGCTCGCTGGACGTGACGCCGATCATCACCCACCGCTTCGACCTCGCCGACTGGCGGAAGGGGTTCGACCTGATCGCCTCTCGGCATGCCGGCAAGGTCGTGCTGCTGCCGTAACCGGTGGCGTGGATCGGTCGCGGAGCCGCGCTGTTCCCAGCGAGCGGGCATATCGGCCGGCGAGTCATCGGCGAAGTGCCAACTCAGGGTGCTTGATGGCCATCCGTCCCGCCTGGCGGGACGTTCGGCCGATGAGGGCGTCAAATTCGGGTGCCGCGGTGGCTGCCTGGCCGATACGCCCGCTCAGCGGGAAATCGCGCGCGAGGACCGACTAGACCGATGCGGCCTCGCCGCTCAGATCGCGGTCTTCCATTTCCCACGTGTGGTCGAGCACGTGGTAGGCGGTATGCCGCAGCAGGTACGGGATCGTCCAGTTCCCCAGCGGCCGGCCATCGGCATACCAGGCGCGCATGGCGTCAACGAACCGGTCGCGGTGGAGCGCGCGGCCCTCCGGGGTCGCCAGGTCCTCGAGCTCGGCCGGCACCTTGACGCGCTTATAGAAGTCGCCGCCCTCCTGGCCGAGCACGTGGCGGATGATCCGATCGCGTTGTCGTCCGCCGCCGCGCGGCCCCAGCCGGAGCTCCGCGGAGACCCGCGTGGCTGCGTCGTCGAACTCGGCCCACGCCGCACGGAGCAGCGCAGCATCCCGGTCGAACGTCGCCGCGTCGTAGGGCTCGCGATCGACGTCCGAC
>DASSTC010000081.1:0-3881 GCA_035708065.1 Candidatus Limnocylindria bacterium
GCCGGCTTGTCGACGCGGGTCAGCAGCAGGACGTCGCGCGCCAGCGTCGTCTCGACCAGCGAGTCGAGCAGGTAGCGCCGCCACCGTTCCTCGTCGCCGATCAGGTCCGCCGCTCCCGGATAGCCGCCGAAGAACAGGTACTCCGCCAGGTTCCAGCCGAAGCCGTCGCGCATCTCGGGGAACGACCAGTGCGAGACGCGAATGAGCTCGAACCTGCCCGCCAGTGACTCGGTCAGGCCCTTCTGCACCAGCAGCGGCGCGCTACCCAACAGCATCACCCGCAGGGGCAGACCCGCGGCGGTGTCCTCGTCCCACAACCGCTTGACCGATTCGGACCACGCCGGAATCTTCTGGATCTCGTCCATGACCAGCAGCCCGCCGGCCCGACCGCCGTTGCGGGCGCGAAGGCGGCCGATCTCCCATTGCGTCTCGAGCCAGCCCGACTCGCGGAGGGCGGGGTCATCGGCCGATGCAACGTGGGCCGGCACCCCCACCGCGTCCATCACCTGCCGCGCGAGCGTCGTCTTGCCGACCTGTCGGGGCCCGGCCAGCACCTGGATGAAACGGCGCGGCTCGTGGGCACGCGCCAGGATCGTCTCGTAGATCGGGCGGCGGTACGGCTGCTTCGCTGCTCGGCGGGCCATCCTGGGGAGTTTACTCAACGTCCCGAGTTGATTTGCTCAGCGCCGTGAACAAGTGACCATGCGGCCCGTTCCCACGCAGCGGGCCTATCGGCCAGGCAGACTGGCCGCGACGCCTTGCGCGGGCCGTTCGTTGGCCATCCGGCCCACCGGGTGGGAAGACCGGCCATTCGGGACCGGTTCCGGCTGGCCCGTTGGCCGATACGCCCGCCCAGCGGGATTCGCGCTCCGGCTGCGGGAGCGCGACCGGCCCTGCCGGGTAGGATTCGCATCCCATGACCCACTCCCCGGACCTCGAGGAGCAGACCCGCGGCGAGCCGCGCATGTCGGCCGTGCGCGACTTCCTGCGCACGGAGGCCGGCTCGGCAACCCTGCTCCTGGCCGCAACGGTTCTCGCGCTCGCCTGGGCCAACTCGCCGTGGCGCGAAAGCTACGCCGGGCTGTGGGCGACCGAGCTGACGATCCGCGTCGCGGACATCGGCATCAGCATGGACCTCTCGCACTGGATCAACGACGGGCTGATGTCGCTCTTCTTCCTGCTGATCGGCCTGGAGATCCGGCGGGAGTTCGACCTTGGCGAGCTTCGCGACCGGCGCCGTGTGGCGATCCCGGTCATCGCCGCCCTCGGCGGCATGGTCGTGCCGGTGCTCTTCTTCCTCGCGTTCAATGCCGGCACCCCCGCCGGTCGTGGCTGGGCGATGGTGATGGCCACCGACACGGCGTTCGCGCTCGGTGTCCTGGCCCTCGCCGGCCGGCACGGACCGATGCGCCTGCGCGCCTTCCTGCTCACCCTGGTGATCATCGACGACGTCGCCGCGGTCGCGGTCATCGCGGTCTTCTACTCGTCGAACATCTCGCTCCTGGGACTGCTGGTCGCGGTGGGTGCGCTGGCCGCGATGACGATCGCGCGGCGGCTCGGCGTCGAGCGATCGGCGATCTACTGGCTGCTCTCGCTTGTCGCCTGGGTCGCGACGCTCGAGGCGGGCGTGCATCCGACGGTCGCCGGCGTGGCGATCGGCCTGCTGACCAGCGCCTATCCGCCACGCCGCGCCGACCTGCAGCGCGCCTCGCGCGTCGTGCGGCGCTTCAGGGAGCAGCCGAGCCCCGCGCTGGCCAGCGAGGCGACGCGCCGGATCAGCCTGGCGCTCTCGCCGAACGAGCGGCTGCAGCACCTGCTCCACCCGTGGTCGAGCTTCGTGGTGGTCCCCCTCTTCGCCCTGGCCAACGCCGGGATCACGCTCGACGCCGAGACGCTTGGCCATGCGCTCACGTCGCCGCTGACCCTGGGCGTGGTCATCGGCCTGGTGGTCGGCAAGCCGGTCGGCATCACCCTGTTCGCCTGGCTCGGCACACGCCGCTGGCTCGGCGGCCTGCCCATCACCGTCGGCTGGCCGTCGCTCATCGCCGCGTCGACGGTTGCCGGCATCGGCTTCACCATGTCCCTGCTCATCGCCCAGCTGAGCTACGACGACGCGCTGCTCGAGGACGCCAAGCTCGGCATCCTGACCGCGTCGCTCATCGCCGCGGTGCTCAGCCTCGCCTTCTTCCGCGTGCTCGGCATGCTCCCGCGCGAGTGGCTGCGCCGCGCCGAGCGCCGCGCCGCTCCGCCGATGAGCGAGCTGGCGGTCGCCGTCGACCCGAAGCGCGACCACGTCCGCGGTCCGGCCGACGCGCCGGTGACGCTGGTCGAGTACGGCGACTACGAGTGCCCGCATTGCCGCCGCGCGGCCCCGGTCATCGACGAGCTCCTGTCGCGCTCCGACGGAACGCTGCGGTTCGTGATGCGCCACCTGCCGCTCACCGACGTCCACCCCTACGCGGCGCTGGCCGCGGAAGCGGCGGAGGCGGCTGGCGCGCAGGGCAAGTTCTGGGAGATGCACGACCTGCTCTTTGCCGGCGCGCACCCGGAGCTGCACACCAACGACATCGTGCGCAAGGCGTGGGATCTCGGGCTGGACGTGGAGCGCTTCGAGCGCGACCTTCGCAGCGGCCGCTTCGCGAGCCGCGTCTCGCGCGACGTGGCCAGTGCCGAGGCCGCCGGCGTCGCCGGCACGCCGACCTTCTTCATCAACGAGCGCCGCTATCGCGGCGGGTACGACCTCGCGTCGCTCGAGACGGCAATCCGCGCCGCGGCAGAACGCGCCGCGGCCCGACGCGACTCCGAGGCCGACCGACCGGCGACCGCATCCTGACCGGTCCACTCTCAGGTCCCTCTCAGGCATCGGTGCTATGGTCGCGCGACGAGGTTCATCACGGGGGGCCGCCGCATCCCCGCGCCGACCTCCATTGAACGAGGTCGACTCAGGACCGATGCACCGGCCGAGCAGCGGCACCAGCCGCGCACGCACCGCACTGCTCATCGCCGTGCCGCTGCTCATCGTCGTGACCGGCCTGCTGCTGGTCCTCGCCGAGGTCCGCTACGACATCCACGTCGCCGACCTCCTGCCGACGCCGAACCTGCATCGGGGACTGCTCGTCGACGAGGCGGTCTTCTTCGCGCTGACCGGCGCGGCCGCGGGCATCGGCCTGACGACGCTGACGGCCATCGTCGCCACGCTGTTCGTCCACTGGCACCGGTACTGGGCGGCCGCCTTCGTGGTCGTCGCCGTGATGGTCGGCCGAGCGGTGTCGCTGGCCCTCAAGAACGCCTTCGAGGTCCCGCGACCGGTGAGCGCGGTGACCGATGCCATCCGGGCGCCGGCCGTGACCCTGCCGGTGCTCCTCGCGGCGGTGGTGGTGCTCGGCCTGGTGATCCTCTTCACTCGCTACCGGCGCGAGGCGATCGTGCTGCTCGTCCTCATGGTCGGGCTGCTCATCGAGAACCGCATCGCCAGCGACCTGCTGCCGACGCGCGCCGGCTTCGATGCCTTCCCGAGCGGGCATGCGGTCGGATCGGCCAGCCTGGCCATCGCCTTCGCCGCGGCGTGCTGGCGCAGCCCGCGCTGGCGCTGGTGGGCGATCGCCATCAGCTCGCTGTACGCCATGGGCGTGGCGTTGTCGCGCATCTACCTGCACGAGCACCTGTTCGCGGACGTCCTCGCCGGCTGGGCGGTCGCCCTCATCTCGGTGGTGCTCGCGGCAGGCCTTGTCTACCTGGTTCGCGGCCTCATCGACCGGTTCAGACCGCGCTATCCCTCGGCGGCCGGCTCGCGCACGTAGTACTCGGTGAACTCGGCGCAGCGCCCGTCCGTGCCGAAGCGCAGCAGGTAGCAGTTCCAGTAGGTCCGCGCCGCCGACTCG
>DASSTC010000082.1:0-3259 GCA_035708065.1 Candidatus Limnocylindria bacterium
CGCCAGGTCGCGCGCTCGCTCGAGGTGCGTCGCCGCCTCGGTGAGCCGCGTGCGCGCCGCGGTCCGGATGCCGAATCGATGCCGCGTGGCGATGAAGTCGCGCGCCACCTGGTAGCTGCCCTGGGCCGCCGCGATGGCCGACCCGACTCGCTGCTGCTCGACGGCGCGCCGTTGCGCCGCCTCGCGGGCATCGGCCAGCACCTCGTCGGAGGCGGTGTTTGCCTGGGTGGCCAGCTTGTAGGCCGCCAGCGGATCGGGCTTCGGCGCATCGGCTGCTGCGTGAGCCTCGGCCAACGCCTGCTGCGCCTGCGACAGCGCCGCCGCCAGCTCGGGCGCATCGGTCTGGCTCAGCGAGGCAGCCGCCGCCTGGACGCTGCGGTCGGCTTCGGCCAGCTCGTCGGGCAGGTTCGCGCGGGCGTCCTCGACCGACGACGCCAGGTTGCCGATGGAGTCGAGCAGCGTGACCCCCTGCGCGGTGGCGTCCTGCGCCGCCTTGACGGCACGTGCCGCGGTCGGCATGTCGTTGCCGGCGATGGCACTGCTGGCCTTCTGCACCAGCGCCCGCGCCGCGGCGATCCGCTTCTGCGCCTCGACGACGTTGCCGTGGACCGATGCCGACGCCGAGTCGGCATACGCGTCGAGTCCCGCGAGCGTCGACTGGGCATCGGGAACGCGCTGCTCGAGCTGGTCGATGGTGCCGGGCAGCTGCTCCAGGATCTGCGGGGCGTTGCGCTGCAGGTCGCGCAGGGCACGGAAGTGGTCGGTCTGCTGGGTGACGGTCTCCTTGGCGCGGGTGCAGCGCTCGATGATCTCCTTGAGCATCGCCTCGCGCTGCTCCGGCGTCTCCGGCGTCGCATCGTCGAGCTTCTGGCGCACGCCGAACGCCGCCTTCAGCTCGTCGCGGGCGTCGTCGAGCGCCTTGCGGAACGGCGCGGCTTCTTCCTCACCGAATTGCGCGACCGCGAAGCCGAGCTCCTGCTGGTCGTGCCGCAGCAGCTCATCGGTCTCCAGCAGCAGCGCGTTGGCCTGGCGCGCCAGCTGGCCGAGCGTCCGGTCGCGCTCCTCGGCGGTGAGGTGCCGCTGGCGACGCTCGGCGACGAAGCGCCAGATCAGGAATCCGCCGACGACCAGCAGACCGATGCCGATGATCGGCCACAGGTTGAGGGCGCTGCCCGCTTGGCCGGGCTCGCCGCCCGGCTGTACGGGCGGCGGGTTGCCGCCCGGTTCGACCGGTGGGGGCTGCTCGTTGTTGAGGGCGGCGTCGCCGATCGCCTTGGCGGCGGCGGTCATCGCGTCGGTGTAGTTGCCGTCGCGAAGGTTCGGCTCGACGACGTCGCTGACGATCGACGCAGCCTCGCTGTCGCTGATCTGTGGCAGGTCGTCGCCGAGGCGGAGGTAGTCGGTGCGGTCGTCGAGCGCGACGACATACAGCACGTCGTTGGTGCCGAGGGAGTTCTGGGCGAAGACCTGGTCGGCGTAGTCCTTGACGGTGAGGTCCTGCGTCGAGGGGACCCACAGCACGAACATGTCGACGTTGGCGTCGCGGCTGAGCTGGTCGATCGCCTGCTGCACCTGCCCGGTGTCGAGCGACCCGGTCTGGTCGGTGACGCGTCCCTGCAGCCGCGGGATGTCGGCGGCCAGCGCCAGCGATGTGGCGAACAGCGCCGCGAGCGTGGCCAGAGCCAGGGAGCGCAGCAGGGTCACGCGGGCAGCATACGGGGAGTCACGGCGGGCGGCTACTGCAGGTTCCTCGCCGCTTCGCGTTCTACGCGATCTACGCGGTGGGGCGCGTGGGCTTCCGGCGCGCAGTGCCCGTCCCTGTCCACACTGCCGGCCCGCGGCCCGCGGCCCGCGGCCCGCGGAGTGCCCCCCTGTGCCGGAACGGGTCACCGACTTGTCAGATGCCGTCGTCAGTCGCGCTAACAGGGTTGCGCGCGAACCTCGGGCGGCAATTCCGGCATCCGTGAGCGTGGATTGGCCGGGGCAACACGTGTCCGGCAGTGGGCGAGGCGCTTAGCGCGAATCCGGACGGCAGGTGACAACTCGCGGCGGCCGGACCCGCGGCGGCCGGACCCGCGGCGGCCGAACCCGCGGCGGCCGGAAACCGCAGCCCCGCCTCCCCTTACTCCTCTCCCTTGCCCGACTGCTCGCGGATCGTGTTCACCACGCCGGTATCGGCGAGCGTCGTCACGTCACCCAGCGGACGCTGCTCGGCGATGTCGCGCAGCAGCCGTCGCATGATCTTGCCCGAGCGCGTCTTGGGCAGGTCCGGGGTGAACATGATCTGCTTCGGTCGCGCCAGCTTGCCGATGACCTGGGCGACGTGCTCGCGGAGCTCCCCGGCGAGCTCGTCCGACGGCTCGTTGCCGGAGCGCAGGATCACGTACGAGAAGATCGCCTGGCCGGTCAGCGGGTCGGTGCGACCGACGACCGCCGCCTCGGCGACCCGCGGGTCGTCGACGAGCGCCGACTCGACCTCGGTCGTCGAGATGCGGTGGCCGGAGACGTTCATCACGTCGTCGACGCGGCCGAGCAGCCAGTAGTAACCCTCCTCGTCGCGCTTGCAGCCGTCGCCGGCGAAGTAGCGTCCGGGGTAGCGCGACCAGTACGTCTGCTCGTACCGCTCGGGATCGCCGTAGATCCCGCGCAACATGGCAGGCCACGGGCGCTCGAGCACGAGGTACCCGCCGCCGCCCAGTGGAACCGACGCACCCGACTCGTCGACGACGTCTGCTTTGATGCCGGGGAAGGGCTGCGTCGCCGAACCAGGCTTCAGCGTGGTGATCCCCGGCAGCGGCGTGATCATGATCATGCCCGTCTCGGTCTGCCACCAGGTGTCGACCACCGGGCATCGGCCGCCGCCGATCTCCTTCCAGTACCAGGCCCAGGCCTCCGGGTTGATCGGCTCGCCGACGCTTCCCAGCAGCCGCAGCTTCGACAGGTCGTCGCCTTCGAAAACCGATGCGCCGTACTTCATCAGTGCGCGGATGGCGGTCGGCGCGGTGTACAGGATCGTGACGCCGAACCGCGCGGCGATCTGCGCCCATCGGTCGTGATCGGGGTAGTCGATGGCGCCCTCATACATGACGCCGGTCGTGCCGTTGGCCAGCGGCCCGTAGACGATGTACGAATGGCCGGTCACCCAGCCGATGTCGGCCATGCACCAGTAGACATCGGTCTCCGGATGGATGTCGAAGATGTACCGATGCGTGGTGGCGACCCCCGCGAGGTAGCCGCCGGTGGTGTGCATGATCCCCTT
>DASSTC010000083.1:0-13424 GCA_035708065.1 Candidatus Limnocylindria bacterium
GTTGACGCCGTCGGCGTTGACCAGGTTCGCCTGTGAGCCCAGCCAGTGGCTGGCGAACAGCGCGACGCCGATCGTCACCGCCGTGACGGCCGTCGTCTCGAAGCCGACGGCCGTGCCGGAGATGATGTTCGTCGCCGGACCCGTCTTGGAGGCTTCCGCGATCTCCTTCACCGGCCGCCATGAGCCGGCGGTGTAGTACTGGGTGATGTAGACGAAGACGACCGCGGTCGCCAGACCGACGCATCCGGCCAGGAAGAACCAGACCCAGGCCGGGATGCCCGCGGCTGCGGTCGTTCCCGGCGTCTGCATCATGACGAAGGTGACGAACCCCATGGCGACCACCGACAGCGCAGTCGTGACCCAGTAGCCGCGGTTCAGGATGTTCATCGGATCCTCGTCCTCGCTGCCGCGCAGGAAGAAGATGCCGACGATCGTTGCGAGCAGGCCGAAGGCGCGCACGACGAGCGGGAAGAAGATCCACGCCTCCGGGTTCGGCCAGCCCGCGTTGAGCGCAATGGTGTAGACCGCGACCCCCAGGATCATGGCGCCGATGTTCTCGGCGGCCGTCGACTCGAACAGGTCGGCGCCACGACCGGCGCAGTCGCCCACGTTGTCGCCAACCAGGTCAGCCACGACGCCGGCATTCCGCGGGTCGTCCTCGGGAATGCCCGCCTCGACCTTACCGACGAGGTCGGAGCCGACGTCGGCGGCCTTGGTGTAGATGCCACCGCCGAGCTGCGCGAAGAGCGCCACGAAGCTCGCCCCGAAGCCGTACCCGACGATGAGGAAGGGCGCCTGCTCCGGATGGGTGAAGCCACCGTACACGGCGAAGATGGCCCACACGCCGAGCAGCGACAGCGAGACCACCAGGAAGCCCGAGACCGCGCCGCCGCGCATGGCGACCTGCACCGCGCCGACCAGGCTGTGGCGTGCCGCCGCCGCGGTTCGCAGGTTCGACCGAACGCTGATGTACATGCCGATGATGCCCGAGGCCATCGAGCACGCCGCGCCCACCAGGAAGGCGATGCCGGTCTTGATGCCGAGCTCGGTGCCGAAGACGTCGGTGTCGGCCACCTGCTTGCCCTCGACCACGGCGATCACCAGGCCGATGATCACGGCGCCGGCGAGTGCCAGGATGCCGATCGTCTGGTACTGGCGGCGGATGAACGCGACGGCGCCCTCGAAGATCGTCCCGGCGATCTCCTGCATCGCCTCGGTGCCGGCGTCCGCGCTGAGCACGCTGCGGGCCAGGTACAGGGCGAAGAGGATCGACAAGACCCCCGCGACGGGGATCACCCAGGTGATGAGCTCCATTGGTCCTCCGAAAACGGCAGGCTGCCACGGTGCGCCGATGCGGCGACCGGTCTTCAACACACGGAAATCGCCGGCGATCGGCCGCGAGCCGCATCCGCCAGCGAAGCGGCCGAAATGGTACCCGGCCGAGCGGCGCCGGGTCAACCTTGGGCGTCCAGCCTCACGGGATCCAGCGCGGCTGCCAGCCGTCGTCACCAATGCGCCGGCTCGTTCCGGTCGACAGGTCGAACAGCCAGATGCCGCCGCCGGTGCCGGCGCCGCGCGCGCCGGCCAGCAGCAACCGGTTCGGGTCGGGGGTGAAACGCACCGCGCTGAGCGGCATCTCGACCAGCAGGCTGCGTCCCGGTCCGTCGGCGAACTGGCGGCTGAGCCAGGCCGCGCCGGTGCGCTGACCAGGATTGAGCAGCAGGTACGCCAGCCGGCTGCGCTCGTCGACCGCCGGGCGTGCCACGCCGGATGGCAGGCCGGTGTCCGAGACGGTGGAGGCGCCGCGATCGAGTCGAACGATCTCCAGCGACCCGACCTGCGAGCCGCCGAGTGGCGCGCGCTCGAGCTCGAGCGGCGGAATCGGCTCCCCGAGGGCATGCGATGCGGTCGCGCCGGCCCGGCGCACCCCGTTGAGCAGGACACCGGTCGAGTCGGGCAGCCAGACCGGCGGCTCCACGGCGTCGAATGGCGCGGTCGTCAGGCGCTCGCCGGGCAGCTCCAGCACGCCGATCCGCCCCGCTTCGTCCACGAAGGCCAGCGACCGACCGTCAGGCGAGTAGCGCGGCGCGCGCAGCAGCGGCCCCGGCGGACCGCCGCTCGCCGACGGCGATGGGCTCGGGGTGCCTGAGGCGGTCAGTTCCGGCGGCAGCTCGAGCCGGTGGGCGTCGCCGCCGCCGGCGTCGCGCACCCACAGGCCCAGGCCGGCGCCGCTCGCCGCATCGGCACGGCCGAAAGCGATCTGCGCGCCGTTGGGCGAATAGGCAGGGTCAAACTCGAGCACGCCCTCCTCGGTGAGCACGCGGCGCGATGAGCCGTCGGCGCGCTGCTCGACCAGGCGTGCCCCATCGGCCACCACGAACGAGCGACCATCCGGTGCCACGGCGTAGTCGACGATCGGCGACAGCTCGGCGGACAGCTGGCGGCGGCCGGTGCCGTCCGGGTTCATGGCCCACAGGTTGTCGACTCCCGAGCGGTCCGACAGGTAGACGATCTGGTTGCCGAGCGTGGCCATCGGCGCGCCGGTCAGGAAGGTCCACGTCACCGGCGCCGGGAGGAGCGCGCCGTCGGTGCCGCGCAGTCCGGGCGAGATGGTCACCTCGAACGTCGTGTTGGGTGGCAGCGGTCCGGACGGCCGGAAGCGCAGCAGGCGCGCATCGGTGTCGCTCAGTCCGGCGGCGCCCGGCAGCGCCACGACCTCGAGCGTGCCGGCCACTTCCGGGCTGATCCGCAGCAGATCGGTCGTCACGCTCGCCGGGTCGAGCGGGCGGTCGAACTCCACGACGATCGGCGTCGCGACCGAGATGCCGTCGCTGCCGTCGGCCGGGACGATGTTGCGCACCGCCAGGCCGGACGCGACGGTGGTGAACGACAGGCTGAACGGCTCACGCAGCGAGGTGCCGCCCAGGTCACGGGCATCGTCCGCGATGGTGACCCGGTACCCGCGGTTGGCGACCAGCGGATCGCGCGGGACGATCGTCAGCTGCTCGCCGTTCCAACGCAGGTCGTGCCCGAAGGCGGGCGTGAGCTGCAGCGCTTCGACCACCGAGCGGGTGTCCATCAGGGTCGAGAACGTGATGCGAATCGAGCTGTCGAGCGGCACATCGGTGGCATCGGCATCTGGGGCGCTGGAGACGACACGGGGCTCGCCGACGGTGGCGAACACGAACGGCGCGGACGCCTGGGCCATCGTGTTGCCGGCCGCGTCCCGGACCCCCGGCTCGATGTGCGCGCTGTACTGCGTGTCGGGCGGCAGCGGGTCGAGCGGCGTGAACGTCATCGTGCTGTCGCTCCAGCTGTACGACCCGGTCACCGGCGGATCGATCCGAAACGCGGCCTGAGCGCTCTGCAGATCGACGGGCTCGGAGAAGTGGATCTCGAGGCTGGTGCTGGTCAGCGCGACCGCCGGATCGCCGGAGAGGTGCTGGCTCAGCGCGAAGCCGGTGACGCCGGGCGGCCGCGAATCGACCGTGCTGGCGTAGTAGAGGATGCCAACCAGGACCGCTGCGCCGACGAGCAGGACCGCCAGGCTCCGCAGCAGCACACGCCGCACGGCCTAGTTGTGGCGGAGCCGAGCCGGCAGGATCTGGAGCTCGTCGCGGTACTTGGCGACGGTCCGTCGGGCGATCGCCACGCCATCGGCCAGCAGCAGATCGGCGATCTCCTGGTCGGAGTACGGGTTCTTGGTGTCCTCCGCCTCGATCATCTTGCGGATCTGATCCTTCACCCCGAGCGACGCGGTGAAGAAATGGCTGAACGGCACGACCTCGCCGGACGGGATCATCACGAACTTCTCGGCGGTGGCCCGGCTGACGGTCGACTCGTGCATGCCGATCAGCTCCCCCACCTCGGCGCGGGTCAGCGGCACGAGGTGCTGCACGCCGTGCAGCAGGTAGTCACGCTGCCGGTCGCACAGGCACTCGGCGATGCGCTGCATGGTCGCGCGACGGCGGTTGATGTTGTCGATGAAGAACTTCGCGCGACCGACGTACTCGCGCACGTGCTGCTTCTCGTCCTCCGTCGCCTCGGCGCTGCGCAGCTGCGAGCTGAGGCTCGAGTAGATGGGCGTGACGCGCAGGCTGAAGCGGCGCGACTCGACGACCTCCACCAGCAGCTCGCCGTCGACCGCTCGGATCAGGACATCGGGCCGGACGATGGTGCGAGAGCCGCCGCCCGTCACCGCGGCCGTGAAGGCGGAGGTCGGGTACGGGTTGAGGTTCGACTTCACGAACTCCCAGGTGCCGATGACGGCATCGGTATCCACGCCAAGCGCCTGGGCGACGTCGCGGAACTTGCGCTCGCCGAGCTGCTGCAGGTGGTCTCGGACGACCGCCTCGGCGATGTCGGGCACCTCGACCTCGTCGTCGACCTCGCGCAGGTGGGCGATCTGCGCCAGCAGGCTCTCGGTGATCGAGCGTGAGCCGATGCCGATCGGCTCCAGGCCGCGCATCGCGGCGAGCACCTGCTCGACATCATCGACCGATGCGCCCGTCGCGGCGGCGATCGCCTCGTCGCTCTCGGTCAGGAAGCCCGATGCGTCGAGCGCGCCGATGACGTAGTCGGCCACCGCGTGGAGGCGTGTCGGCAGCAGCGCATAGAGGTTCCAGGTGAGGTGCTCCTCGAGCGTGAACTCCGCCTCGGCGCGGGCGATCGGGTCGAGCTCGTCGGCCTCGTCGCGGAGCCGCTGCTGCGTGTCGGCGGGAAGCTCGTCGACGGCGGAATCGGCCGGATTGCCGTCATCGGTCTTGCGCGGCATGCACTCGGTGCAGTAGTTGCCGGTGATCGGCGAGCCGCAGATCGGGCAGGCCGGCAGCTCTTCCATCTCGAGCGCAGGGTTCTCGTCCAGCTCCTGGCTGATCGCCTCCTGCAGCTCCACGGAGCTCATCTGCAGGATGTAGTTCGCCGCAATCTGCTTGGGCGTGACCTTGACCTGCATCGATGGCTGCAGCTGCTGCTTGAGATCGAGCGACATGTCACCTCGGCTCTGGGGGAAGCGGCCCGCAGCGGGCCGTTCGCCCCGATTATAGGGCGGGGGCTTGCTCAGTCCCCGGACGGGAGATGGACGGTGGCGGGTGCGTTGACACGTCGCACGCCGGGCAGTCCGGCGCCGTAGCTGATGAGGCTGTAGCCGGCGGGATCCTGTGCCACGCGTCGACGGTAGTCACGCATGGCCCATGCCAGCAGCGCGCAGAGGCGGAGCCGGTTGACATGGTTGTGCGCGACGACGATCGCGCAGCGTGCCCGATCGTCGGCCAGCCAGGCCTCGACCTCGTGGAAGACCGGGAAGGCGCGGCGCGCCACGTCTTCGCCGCTCTCACCGTCCGGGCAGCGGGTGTGATAGGGATCGGCGATCCAGGCGCGGCGCAGCTCCGGGTCGCGCTCGAGGCATTCCTCTGCGGTCAGGCCGTCCCACGCGCCGTAGTCGATCTCGATCAGGGCGGGTTCGATCTCGACCGCATCGGCTGTCATACCGAGCGCTGCGGCGACCGGGCCGATCGTCTGCCGGCAGCGCAGCGCGGGGCTGCTCAGCAGCCGGATCTCATCGTGCGGCAGCTCGGCCAGCTCGGCCATGAGCGTGTCGGCCAGCTGGACCGCGACGTCCATGCCCTCGCGCGCCAGCGGCGGGTCGGCGCGACGGCCGAGATTGCGCCCGCTGGCGCTCGCCGCGGTGATCGAGTGGCGCACGAGGACGAGGCTGCCCATCTCCGGAGTCTAGCCTCGACCGGGATCGACGGTGGGGTATGCTACCGGCCGCCCGACTCCCCTTTCGTCCACGGAGCGCCGATGACCTACGCCCCCGAAGTGACCAGCAGCGACGCCGCGCCCTCGGATGCCGAGCGGCCGGCCCGCCGGGGACTCGGCTGTGCCTTCGAGATCATCGAAACGCTCGTCCTGACACTCGTCATCTACCTGCTCATCCATAACTTCGTCGCCCAGCCGTTCGAGGTCCAGCAGCGCTCGATGATGCCAACCATCACGCCGAGCGATTACGTGCTGATCGAGAAGGTCACCCCGCGCTTCGGCGACTACCAGCGCGGCGACGTCATCGTGTTCCACCCGCCGCCGGGCTACGAGCAGGGCGGCATCCCGTTCATCAAGCGGATCATCGGCCTGCCGGGCGACGAGATCCGGCTCGAGAACGGGCGGGTGCTGGTCACCCCACCGGGCGGATCGACGGTGCGCATCGACGAGGCGTACATCGCCCGATCAGGTGACGGGCGACCGGTCCCGACGCAGAACCACGCCGGCCCCGAGCCGCTGACCGACTGGACGGTGCCGCCGGGCAGCTACTTCGTGATGGGCGACAACCGGCTGGAGAGCGAGGACTCGCGAACGTTCGGCCCAATCAAGCGAGACGCCATCATCGGGCGGGCCTGGCTGCGTTACTTCCCGCTCGACCGCATCGGCTTCATCCAGCGGCCGAGCTATCCGGGGCTGTCGGCCGAGCCGCAGGCGTCGGGCTCCGCCGTGCTGCCGCTGGGCTATTCCTCGCCGAGCACCCAGCTGTCGATCGCACGGCCGTAGTCGACCAGCCCGCCGCCGAACCACAGCTCGAGCTCCTGCAGCGCCGTGTCGGACGCGTCCGAGGCGTGGATCAGGTTGCGCAGCGTGCTGATCCCGTAGTCGCCGCGGATGGTGCCCGGATCGGCCTCGTTGGGACGCGTCTGGCCGACCAGCCGGCGCACGGTGGCGATGACGTCGGGTCCCTCGAGCGCGACGGCGGCGACCGGCCCGGACGTGATGAACTCGACGAGCCCCGCGTAGAACGGCTTGCCGGCATGGACCGCGTAGTGCTGCTCCGCCATGGCACGCGGCACGGTCAGCAGCCGCAGGCCGACGACCTTCAGGCCCTTGCGCTCGAAGCGCCCCAGGATCTGACCGATCAGGCCGCGCTGCACGCCGTCCGGCTTGACGAGCACCAGAGTTCGTTCCATGCGGCTCCTTCGACTGCGAAGCGGGGATCAGGCTCGGGCGGCGCGATCGTAGGCGGCCGACGAATCGGCCTGCCTCCCGGCGGCCCGCAGCAGGTCGCCGTAGAGTAGCAGACGCCCTGCCGGCGGCTCCTCGCCGAGGGTCGGCTCGATGAGTGCGACGCCCTCGGGCGCGATGCGCGGATCCAGGCGCAGTGCAACGCCGAGCTCGCGATCGCCGAACTCCTCGGACCCGGCGGCATAGGCCTGCCGCGCGCCCTCGAGCCGGGCGTGCGCCGCGGCGGTCCGCTCCGGTTCTGGCTCGCTCGACGTCGCTGGGGTCGGCGCCGGGCGTCGCGTCCGCGGCCGCAGCGATGCTGGCAGCGGCCAACCGAGGCGCGTTGGCACGCCGCCGCGCAGGCGCCAAGCCTCGTCGACGCCGACCGCGCCGAGGACGCGCTCCATGAGCGCCGCGGCGCGATCCGGCTGGCCGGAGGCGGCCGCCGCCTCGGCCTCGATGAGCATCAACAGCGGGCGACGTCGCTCCAGGCTCGAGCCGCGGATTCCCTCCAGCGCGGCGCCGGCCGCCCGAGGCCGCTGCTGGCGCCACAGCGACTCGGCGAGCAGGCCGCGCGCGACGTCGATCTCCTCGAGTGCGCCCGGACCCTCGAGCTCCATGCGTGCGATACGGCGGCGCAGCGTCGCCTCGGCCAGTGGGGCGAGGCCCGACGCGATCTGGGTCCGAGCCAGCGCCAGGTCGTCGGGGATGAGGTCGACGATGTACTCGTCGGGAGGCCCGCTCGTCATGCGGCGGCCGCCGCGCCGCCGAGCGCGCGCTCGAAGCGACGTGCAGAGCGGAACGGCCCGAGCACCGCCATCCGGGCGCGCTCCGGCAGCAGGAAGCGGCGCGCCACGCGCAGCAGCTCGTCGGCGGTCACCGCCTCGAGCCGCTCGACGACTTCCTCCACGGTCAGGATCCGTGGCAGCAGGCTCTCCCCGGTGCCGAGCCAGGAGGCGACGGCCGAGGTCTCCTCCATGCGCAGCTCGAGGCGGCCGCGGGTGTAGGCCACCGCACGATCGAGCTCGGCGCGGCTGACCGGCTCCTGGACGGCGCGCTCGAGCTGGTCACGGATGGCGATCACGACCTTCTCGGCCTGCTCCGGATCGAACCCGGCATGGACGCCGAACGTGCCGCAGTCGGCGAACGTGGCGGCGAATGTCGAGACGTCGTAGGCCAGCGAACGACGCTCGCGCAGCTCCAGGAACAGCCGGCTGCTCATCCCGTCGCCAAGCACCGCGCCGAGGACATCGAGCGCCCAGCGATCGGGATCGTCGCGTGAAGTTCCCGGCATGCCGATGCACAGGTTGCCCTGGGACAGCGCGCGGTGGACGACCCGAATCCCTCCCTCGTCGTCGAGGCGCGGTGCCCCAAGGCCGGGTGGCGCCGGCACCGGACGCAGGGGATCAGCGGTGTCGATGGCATCGGCCAGCCAGCCGTTCGTCTCGTCGTCCCACCAGGCCGCGGCGGCGCGGACGACGTCGGCGTGCGAGATCGCGCCGGCCACCGCGAGCACCAGGTGCTCCGGGCGGTACCAGCGACGCCAGTGCGCGGCTGCGGACGCGCGCGTCGCACGGCGCACGGTTCGCGGCGTCCCGGCGATCTCGCGACCGAGCGGGTGGTCGCCGAACAACAGCTCATCGAAGATGGTGAAGACGTGGTCGCTGGGCGAGTCGACGTACATCCGGATCTCATCGACGATCACCGGCTTCTCGGCGACGAGGTCGGTCTTGCGCAGCAGTGGCCGCAGCGCCAGCTCGGCGACGACCTGCATGCCACGCTCGGCCTGCTCCCGCGGCACCTTCGACGAATAGACGGTCAGCTCGCGATCGGTCGAGGCGTTGACGCTGCCGCCGCTGCCCTCGATCACCTCCGACAGCCGGCCCGCCTCGGGGTAGGCGCGCGTTCCCTTGAAGACGAGGTGCTCGAGCAGGTGCGAGAGCCCGGCGTGCTCCGGCGACTCGTGCCGCGACCCGACGCCGACGAAGAGCGCCACCGAAACCGATCGGGCAAATGGCATCGTCTGGGTCAGCACGCGCATCCGATTGGGAAGCACGCTGCGTTCGAAGGCCTCTCCGACGGCCGGACGGCCGACGCTCACCTCGTCGGGTCCTCGTCCTCATCGGTCGAGTCTGAGGCATCGGACGACATCGACAGCTCCATCTGGATGAAGCGCAGGTCGCGGGCGAGCTCCTCGGCGTTGCGCGGCAGGGGCCGCCCGTTGGGCTGGAGCTCCTCGCCGTCGCCGGGACGGGGTGCGGTGGCGGCGAACTCGATGACGACACGTTCATTGCCGATCACCAGGGTGTAGACCAGCAGCTGCTCCGAGGTCGTGTCGAACTGCAGGTAGTCGAACGAATCGAGGTTGAGGCAGATCGCCAGCGGCGTGAAGTAGCTCGCGATCTCCGGGTGGTCCACGACCAGCCGCTCGACCCAGCCCGTGCCGGTGCTCTCGACGTGGTTCCCGCGGAAGTAGGTGTAGCTGACCGTCTGCTTCAGCAGGGGTCGCAGGATGTTGTAGATGTCACTGTGGTTGGTGACGACGCCGGTGTTGATGTAGAGCTTGGCGCGCGCCTCGGACATCAGGGCACTCTCAGCGTTGGGCGGTGGATCGTCGGCGAGTCTAGCACCGGACCGATGCCGGTCGGAGCGTGCCGAACCTGCTGCTAGGATAGCCCGCGTGGAGCTGCTGGCCGTCGACATCGGCAACACCAACCTGACCCTCGGGCTGTTCGACGACGACCGGCTGGTCGGGTCGTGGCGGGCCACCACGGCGCCCGGCGCGACCGAGGACGAGCTCGCGGCGCAGACCTCCGCCCTGCTCGCGCTCGACGGGCACTCGCTGGAGCGGATCGACGGCGTGGCCCTCGCCAGTGTCGTCCCGCCACTGACCGCGACCTTCAGCCGATATGTCGCGACGCGCCACGCCGTCCCCCTGGTCAGCATCGACGCCGGCGCGCTCGCCGGCGTGCTCGACATCCGGATCGACCGTCCCGCCGAGGCGGGTGCCGACCGGTTGGTCAACGCCCTCGCCGCCCGCGAGGAGGTCGGCGGCCCGGCGATCGTGGTCGACCTCGGGACGAGCACGAACTTCGACGTGGTGTCGGCCGACGGCGCGTACATCGGCGGCGCCATTGCGCCGGGCCTCGGGCTGTCCCTCGAGGCGCTGGTCGGCTACGCCTCGAAGCTCCCGCGCATCGATCTCGAACGGCCGCCGCAGGCGATCGGCGCCAACACCGTGCATGCCATGCAGAGCGGCACCGTGCTCGGCTACATCGGGCTGGTCAGCGGCCTCCTCACGGCGCTGCGCGGCGAGCTGATCGAGCGCTCCCCCGCCGGTGCGCGGGTGACGGTCGTCGCCACCGGCGGCCACACCCACCAGGCATGGCTGCGCGAGGTGCCGGGCATCGACCGCGTCGAGCCGGACCTGACGCTGCGGGGCATCCGCCACGCGTGGCTCGCGCTGCACCGCGGCGCCCCGGCGGGCATGGGCGACCACGCACGATGAGCGACGAGCCGACCACGGCGGCGCTTGCCGGGCGCCGGCTGGTCGTCGGCGTCAGCGGCAGCATCGCGGCATACAAGGCCGTCCTCGTCGTGCGGCGGCTGCTCGCCGGCGGCGCGATCGTCGACGTGGCGATGACCCCGGCGGCGACCCGTTTCGTGGCCCCGCTGACCTTCGAGGCGCTGACCCACCGGCCGGTATTGACCGATGTCATGGAGCTCGATGCCGACCAGCAGATCGCCCACATCGAGCTCGCCGAGGGAGCCGATGCGATCGTTATCGCGCCGGCCACCGCGAACCTGCTGGCGGAGCTGGCCGCCGGCCTCGTCCACGATGCGGTGACGGCGATCGCCTGCGCCAGCCGCGCCCCGGTGCTCCTCGCGCCGGCGATGGACGCCGGCATGTGGACGCACCCCGCCACCCAGCGGAACGTGGCCACGCTGCGCGACTTCGGCGCGCTGGTCGTGGAGCCGGAGGTCGGCGAGCTGGCCAGCGGCCTGACCGGCATCGGTCGCCTGGCCGAGCCGGAGAAGATCGTCGAGGCCGTCGAGCGGCTCTTCGCCCGGTCCGGCGACCTGGACGGCGTGCGGGTCGTCGTCAGCGCCGGCGGCACGCGGGAGCCGATCGATCCCGTGCGCTTCATCGGCAACCGCAGCAGCGGCAAGATGGGCGTGGCGGTCGCCGAAGCGGCGCGCGACCGTGGAGCTTCGGTCACCCTGGTGGCAGGCGCCATGAGCGTCACTCCGCCGCGGGGCGTCACCGTCGTCGAGGCGACCACCGCCGCCGCCATGCGCGAGGCGATCATCCGCGCCGCGCCACAGGCGGACATCCTGGTGATGGCCGCCGCGGTCGCCGACTTCGCGCCGGTGCGCCCCGAGAAGCGCAAGATCAAGCGTGACGGCTCGGCACTCAACGTCGAGCTGCGGCCGAACCCGGACATCGTCGCCGAGGTCGGCGAGATGCCAGACGGCGTGCGGCCCTTCCTCATCGGCTTCGCGGCCGAGAGCGACGAGCTGGAGGCGAACGCCACCGGCAAGCTGCGCGACAAGGGGCTCGACCTGATCGTGGGCAACGTCGTGGGCGGGCCGTTCGACGCCATCGGTTCCGACGAGAACAAGGTCACCGTCTTCGGTATGGAAGGCGCGCTCACCGACTGGCCGATGCTCCCCAAGCGCCAGGTTGCCGAACGCCTGTGGGACCTCATCGCCGACCGCTACCGCAAGGCGCGGCCGGCAGCCTCGCCCAGCGGCCGGGGGCGGGGACGCGGTCGCAGCTGAGCCGTCGTTTGAGTCACTGCCCATGATCGTCATCCGCGACGTGCCGGGGCTGCGCGCCGCGATCCTCGAGCGCCGCAAGGCGGGCGACTCGGTCGGCTTCGTGCCGACCATGGGCTTCCTGCACGCCGGCCAGATCTCGCTCGTCGAGCGAGCACGCGACGAGAACGGCTGTGTCGTCGTGTCGAGCTTCGTCAACCCCTCGGAGTTCCACATGCTCGACGAGGCGACCCGCACGCCGCGGAACACCGAGCACGACCTGGCGCTGCTCGAGCAGGCGAAGACCGACATCGCCTTTCTGCCCGAGGTGACGACCATCTTCCCGCCCGACGATCGCACCCGGGTCAGCGTCGAGGGGCTCACCCGGCAGCTCGAGGGCGCCTCGCGGCCGGGCCACCTCGACGGGCTGACGACCGTGATGCTCAAGCTGATCAACCTCGTCGGCCCGGCACGCCTCTACCTCGGGCAGAAGCACGCCCAGCAGGTCGTCATCCTGCGCCGCCTGGCGCGCGACCTGTTCCTCAACGTCGAGCTGGTCGTCTGCCCCACGGTTCGCGCCAACGACGGCCTGGCGCTCTCGTCCGCGAATGCGCAGCTGTCGATCGAGGAGCGCCACGCCGCCACCTGCCTGTACACGGCGCTGGCCGCCGCCAAGCAGGCATACGACCACGGCGAGCGTTCGGCCGAGGTGCTGCGCGCACGCATGACCGATGCGGTCGAGGCCGAGCCGATGGCTCGCCTGGATTACATCAGCGTCGCCGACGCCCAGACGCTCGCCGAGCTGCAGCGCATCAGCGATCCGGCGCTGGCGCTCGTCGCGGCCTGGATCGGCCGGACCCGGCTGACCGACAACATGCCGCTCGCCTGGGACGTCGCGTAGGGGCGCTGGTGCCTCCTGGCACCGAAGGTACTAGTGCGCGCTCCTCGCACCTCCGTATGATGCGGGCGTCGCCGGCTCTGTCCGGCGCCTGGGAGGCCGGCGAGTGCCCACGTCCGGCCTCCTTCCCGTTTCAGAGCCGCGCCAGCAGCGCGTCGACGTCGAGCGATCCGGCGACCAGGTCGATGATCGTGGCGATCTTCTCGGTGTCGGTCGGGTGCGTCTTCACCAGGATCTCGTCGACCGCCCGCGCCGTCCGGTAGGTGTCCGTCTCGACGAGCAGCGCGAACAGGCCGCTGGCGCGCAGCTCGTCGAGCACCGCCTGCGACGGCCGGAACCCGCCGGTCAGGATCATGCCGATCACCTTCGGCCGCTCGGGGCTGGCGCGGTTGGCCGCGATCGAGGCGAGCACGAGGTCCTCGCGGTCACCGGGAGTGATCAGCAGCACGCGGTCGCGGAGCAGCTCCATCGCGTGCCCGGCCTGCATCGCGCCGATCGCAACCTCGCCGATCGTCTGGCCGGGCGTCGCCGCGCCGCTCAACAGCTCGCCGTCGAGGTGAGTCACGATCAGCTCGAGTGACGGATTGGCCAGGAGCTCGCTGTACGGCAGGCAGCCGAGCAGCTCGACGCCCTGCTGCGCCAGGCCACGTTCGAGCACCTCGCGCAGCTCGGGCCGCGCACCAACGTCGACCTTGTTGACGATCGCGCCCGCGACGCGGACGCCGTGCCTGGCGAAGAGCGCGCAATTGAGCGCGATCTCGTCGATCGGCCGGCCGACGCC
>DASSTC010000084.1:0-62927 GCA_035708065.1 Candidatus Limnocylindria bacterium
CCATCGAGCGCATCGAGGCGGCCGGGCTGGATCGCGTCAACGTGCGCTCGCCGCTGACCTGCGCCGCACGCCACGGCGTGTGCCGCATGTGCTACGGCCGCAACCTGGCCACCGGCTCGCTGGTCGAGCTGGGCCAGGCGGTGGGCATCATCGCGGCGCAGTCGATCGGCGAGCCGGGCACGCAGCTGACCATGCGTACGTTCCACACCGGCGGCGTCGCCGGCGAGGACATCACCCAGGGCCTGCCCCGCGTCGAGGAGCTGTTCGAGGCGCGCAACCCGAAGGGCCAGGCGACGATGACCGAGATCGACGGCACCGTCGAGGTCGTGCGCGGTGGCCAGGACCAGCCGACCATCGTGCGCATCACCCATCGCGACACGTTCCAGGTTCCGATCAAGCTGACGCCGCAGCACGAGGTGCTGGTGGCGGCCGGCGACGAGGTCGAGGAGGGCCAGCTGCTGGCCAGCGTCGGCGAGGGCGAGGAGCGCGTCGACGTCAAGGCGCCGTCAGCCGGCCGGATCACCAAGAAGGGGAACACGCTGACCCTCCATTCCGAGGAGGTCGACCAGCGCGAGTACGCCGTGCCGCACTCGGCGCGCCTCAAGGTCGACACCGGCGATGAGGTCACGGCCGGCGACGCCCTGACCGAGGGGTCGCTCAACCCGAAGGAGCTGCTGCTGATCAAGGGCGTGGACACGGTCCAGCGCTTCCTGGTGAGCGAGGTCCAGAAGGTCTACAAGTCGCAGGGCGTGACGATCCACGACAAGCACGTCGAGATCATCGTCCGGCAGATGCTGCGCAAGGTCACCGTCGACACGGCGGGCGACACCGAGCTGCTGCCGTCCGAGCTGATCGACCGGTTCGAGTTCGAGGAGACGAACAACCGGGTGCTTGCCGAGGGCGGCGAGCCAGCAACAGCGCAGACGGTGCTGCTCGGCGTCACCAAGGCGTCGCTCAACACCTCCTCGTTCCTGGCCGCGGCCTCCTTCCAGGAGACGACGCGGGTGCTCACCGAGGCGGCCATCAACGGCGCCAAGGACCACCTGCTGGGCCTGAAGGAGAACGTCATCATCGGCAAGCTGATTCCCGCCGGCACCGGTGCCGAGGCGCGGCAGCTCGCCGCCGAGCGCGCGGCGCAGCTCTCGCCCGAGGAGGCCGAGCAGCAGCGTGAAGCGGCTGCGGCGCGTGCCTTCCTGACCGGCGACGCCGACGAGAACCAGGACGGCACGATCGACACCGGCGAGGCGGAGGCGGCTGCCGCCGAAGCGGCCGAGAACGTTGCCGAGCTGATGGGCGCCGACGATGACGAGGCCATCGAGGCCGAGGTCACCGAGCAGGTCTTCGACGCGCTGGAGGGCCAGTCGGCCGACGGGGACGGCGCCGCCGCCGCCGAGGCCGAGCCCGCGACGGAGGCCGAGGCGGCCCCCGAGGAGGAGCCGGCCAAGCCGTAGTCGTCGGAGGCAACCGTTCCAGCTCCAGCGGCTTCGAGGGTGCGCTGCACTCGCGGAGCCGCTGGTGGCTGTAGCGACCCGAGATTCGGGTGTCGTCGGCGGCTCGCGTCGGCCGCATATCCGGCGCCTCGCCGCGGTTGACATCGGTCGTCGACCAGCCCTATACTCACGCTTCGGTGTCCCCGTCCGGGGCGCCTGTGCGTGTCCCTCTTCGCGAGGAGCGCGCGCGTCGTATCGGTCCATTCGGTCCTCCTTCCGGGGGTTCGTGCGGCCCGCGACACGTCAGTCGATCATTGAAACGAACGCGAGGTTCTCGTTGCCGACGATCAGCCAGCTGGTCCGCAAGGGCCGCAAGCCGGTCAACAAGAAGGTGAAGGCGCCCGCCCTGCGGCGGACGCTGAACACCCTGAAGCAGACCACGTCCGAGGGACGCGGCGCTCCCCAGCGCCGTGGCGTCTGCCTTCAGGTGATGACCCGCACCCCGAAGAAGCCGAACTCGGCCCTTCGCAAGGTGGCGCGCGTGCGGCTGGTCAACGGGATGGAGGTCACCGCCTATATCCCCGGCATCGGGCACAACCTGCAGGAGCACTCGGTGGTGCTCGTCCGCGGCGGTCGCGTCAAGGACCTGCCGGCGGTCAAGTACCACGTCGTGCGCGGCACGCTGGATGCGGCCGGCGTGCGTGACCGCAAGCAGGGTCGCAGCAAATACGGCGCGAAGGCGCCAGGGAAGTCCTAAGCAATGCCCCGTCGCCCCACCGTCGCCCGCAAGACCAAGTACGAAGAGCAGCTGGTCGGCACCGCGCTGACCATCGACCAGTTCACCAACAAGCTGATGCGCGGCGGCAAGCGCCAGCTGGCGAGCCGCATCCTGGAGGGCGCCATCGCCCGCTGCGAGCAGCAGGCCGGCCGCTCCGGCGTCGAGGTCATGGAGCAGGCGCTGCGGAACGCCATGCCGCTCATCGAGGTCAAGCCGAAGCGGGTCGGCGGCTCGACCTACCAGATCCCGGTCGAGGTCCGCGCCGACCGCCGCATCTCGCTCGGCATGCGCTGGCTGATCGAGTCGGCACGCAAGCGCAACGGCAAGAGCATGTCGGACAAGCTCGCCGCCGAATTCATGGACGCCGCCAATGGCGTCGGCGCCGCCGTGAAGCGGCGCGAGGATACGCATCGCATGGCTGAGGCCAACCGGGCCTTCAGCCACTTCAAGTGGTAACTCTCATGGCAACTGGTACGGTCGCCGGCCGCCCCGGCACGACAGCGAAGGACTCCGCCCTGCGGCGGACCCGCAATATCGGGATCATCGCCCACATCGACGCGGGCAAGACGACCGTCACTGAGCGGATCCTGTTCTACACCAAGAAGATCTACAAGATCGGCGAGACCCACGAGGGCTCGGCGACCATGGACTGGATGGAGCAGGAGCAGGAGCGGGGGATCACCATCACCGCCGCGGCGACGACGTGCTTCTGGAACGATCATCCAATCCACTTGATCGACACGCCCGGCCACGTGGACTTCACGGTGGAGGTCGAGCGCAGCCTGCGCGTGCTCGACGGCGCGATCGTCGTTTTCGACGGCGTGGCGGGCGTCGAGCCGCAGTCCGAGACGGTCTGGCGCCAGGCCGATCACTACCACGTGCCGCGCTTCTGCTTCGTCAACAAGCTCGACCGCACCGGCGCCGACTTCTGGCGCGTGGTCGACATGATCCACGATCGCCTGGGCGTGAAGGCGGTGCCGCTCCAGGTGCCGATGGGCAGCGAGGATCGCTTCGCCGGCGTGATCGACCTGATCAACATGAAGGCGATCACCTACGGCAACGACCTGGGCGACCAGATCAACGTCGGCGAGATCCCTGCCGAGTACGCCGACGAGGCAGCGCGCTGGCGCGAGTCCATGATCGAGGCGCTGGCCGACCTCGACGACGAGATCGCGACGGCCTACCTCGAGGGCGACCAGATCGACGCGGACCAGCTCCGTCGCGCGCTGCGCGCGGGCACGCTGGCCTACGAGATCGTCCCGGTGCTGTGCGGCTCGGCGCTCAAGAACAAGGGAATCCAGCCGATGCTCGACGCGGTGGTCGACTACCTGCCGTCGCCGCTCGACGTGCCGCCGGTCAAGGGGGTCGATCCCCGCACCGACGAGGAGGTCACCCGCGAGACCGATCCCGACGCGCCGTTCGCGGCACTCGCCTTCAAGATCGCCGCGGATCCGTTCGTCGGCAAGCTGGCCTTCTTCCGGGTCTACTCGGGCACGCTGAAGACGGGCTCGTACGTCTACAACAGCACCAAGGGCACCAAGGAGCGGGTCGGCCGCATCCTGCAGCTGCACGCCAACCATCGCGAGGAGATCGCCTCGGTCAGCGCCGGCGACATCGCCGCGGCGGTGGGGCTCAAGAACACGTTCACCGGCGACACCCTGTGCGACGACTCGAAGCCGATCGTCCTCGAGTCGATCAGCTTCCCCGAGCCGGTCATCGAGCTGGCGGTCGAGCCAAAGACCAAGGCCGACCAGGACAAGATGTCGCTGGCGCTGCAGCGCCTGGCCGAGGAGGATCCGACCTTCCGGGTCAGCACGGATGCGGAGAGCGCGCAGACGCGCATCGCCGGCATGGGCGAGCTGCATCTCGAAGTGATCGTCGACCGCATGCTGCGCGAGTTCAAGGTGCAGGCCAACGTCGGCCGGCCGCAGGTCAGCTACCGCGAGGCGATCCGCAAGCAGGTCGAGGCCGAGGGCCGCTTCGTGCGGCAGACCGGCGGCAAGGGACAGTACGGCCACGCCATCATCACGCTCGAGCCGCTCGAGCGTGGGAGCGGCTTCGAGTTCGAGTCCAAGGTCGTCGGCGGCAGCGTGCCGCGCGATTACTGGAAGGCGATCTCGGAGGGTATCCGCGAGGCGCTGGCCGGCGGCGTGATCGCCGGCTATCCGGTGATCGACGTCAAGGCGACGCTGATCGACGGCTCGTACCACGAGGTCGACTCGTCCGAGATGGCGTTCAAGATCGCCGGCTCGATGGCGGCCAAGTCGGGCGTCGAGAAGGCGAACCCGGCCATCCTCGAGCCGGTGATGCGCGTCGAGGTCACGATGCCCGAGGAGTTCATGGGCGACGTGATCGGCAACCTGAACGCGCGGCGCGGCCAGATCGAGGGGATCGACGAGCGCAGCTCGTCACGTGTCGTGCGCGCGCTGGTGCCGCTGGCCGAGATGTTCGGCTATGCCACCGAGCTGCGCAGCATGACGCAGGGACGCGCCACCTATTCCATGGAGCTGGATCGGTACGCCGAAGTGCCGAACAGCATCGCCACCGAGCTGATCGCAAAGTCCAAGAGCTAGCACGGCGGCACTGCCCGCCGCCCGCGGATAAGAGAGACAGAGGAGCGACAAAGGACAGATCATGGCCAAGCAGAAGTTCGACCGCAGCAAGCCGCACGTGAACGTGGGCACCATCGGTCACGTCGACCACGGGAAGACGACGCTGACCGCGGCGATCACGAAATACCTGTCGTTGAACGGCCTGGCGGACTTCAGCGCGTTCGACCAGATCGACAACGCGCCCGAGGAGCGCCAGCGCGGCATCACGATCGCGATCAGCCACGTCGAGTACCAGACGGCCAATCGCCACTACGCGCACGTCGACTGCCCGGGTCACGCCGACTACATCAAGAACATGATCACCGGCGCCGCCCAGATGGACGGCGCGATCCTGGTCGTGTCGGCCGCCGACGGCCCGATGCCCCAGACCCGTGAGCACATCATCCTGGCCCGCCAGGTCGAGGTGCCGGCGCTCGTCGTGTACCTGAACAAGGTCGACATGGTCGATGACGAGATGCTCGTCGACCTGGTCGAGATGGAGGTCCGCGAGCTCCTCAGCCAGTACGAGTTCCCCGGCGACGACATCCCGGTGATCCGCGGCTCTGCGCTGAAGGCGCTTGAGTCGACGAGCACCGATGCCGACGCGCCGGAGTACGAGTCGATCAAGAACCTGATGGACGCGGTCGACACCTACATCCCGACGCCGGAGCGCGACATCGACAAGCCGTTCCTGATGCCGATCGAGGACGTCTTCGGCATCAAGGGGCGCGGCACGGTCGCGACGGGGCGCATCGAGCGCGGCCAGGTCAAGACCGGTGAGACGGTCGAGCTGGTGGGCATCCACGCCAAGAGCCGCGACCTCGTGGTGACCGGCGTCGAGATGTTCAAGAAGACGCTGGACGACGGCCAGGCCGGCGACAACGTCGGGCTGCTGCTGCGAGGCATCGAGCGCGACGAGCTCGAGCGCGGCCAGGTGCTGGCCAAGAAGGGCAGCGTCAAGCCCGGAACGAAGTTCAAGGCCGAGGTGTACGTCCTCTCCAAGGAGGAGGGCGGCCGCCACACGCCGTTCTACGCCGGCTATCGGCCGCAGTTCTACCTGCGCACGACCGATGTCACCGGGGCGATCGTGCTCCCGGCCGGCGTCGAGATGATCATGCCGGGTGACAACGTCAACATCGACGTCGAGCTGATCACGCCAATCGCCATCGAGCAGGGGCAGCGCTTCGCGATTCGCGAGGGCGGCCACACCGTCGGCGCGGGCGTCATCACCGAGCTGATCGGCTAGCCGACGACGATGGCCAAGCAGCGCATCCGCATCCGCCTCAAGGCGTACGACCACAAGCTCCTCGACCAGTCGGCCGAGCAGATCGTGGAGACGGCGCAGCGAACGGGTGCCGACGTGGCGGGACCGGTCCCGCTACCGACCCGGATCGAGAAGTACACGGTCATCCGCGGACCGTTCGTCCACAAGGACGGGCGGGAGCAGTTCGAGATTCGAACGCACAAGCGGCTGATCGACATCATCGATCCGTCGACCAAGACGGTGGATGCGCTGATGCGGCTCAGCCTGGCCGCGGGCGTGGATATCGAAATCAAGATGTGACGCGTGGGGTGGCCGACGGCCGCCCCGCCCGTCCTCCATCGGGTGACCACAGGAAGGGATCAGAACGACAGTGCCGGCAGGATTGATCGGAAGGAAGCTGGGGATGACGCGCATCTTCGGTGACGACGGAAGCGTCGTCCCGGTGAGCGTCATCGAGGCTGCCCCGAATACGGTCACGCGGCTGCGCACGCCGGAGCAGGACGGCTACACCGCCCTCCAGCTCGGCGCGGGCACCGCCAGGCGCATGACCCGCCCGGTTGCCGGCCAGTTCAAGCAGCTGGACCGCGATCATCAGAAGCCGCGCCACGTCCGCGAGGTTCGTGTCGAGGCGACCGACGGCTACGAGGCGGGACAGCAGCTCGACGTCAGCCTGTTCGAGGCCGGCGAGCTGATCGACGTCACCGGCGTCAGCAAGGGGAAGGGCTTCGCCGGCGTCATCGCACGGCACAACTTCCGCCGCGGCCCGAAGACCCACGGCTCGGACCACCACCGGGCTCCGGGCTCCGTCGGTGCGGGCACCACGCCCGGCCGCGTCTTCCTGAACACGCGGATGGCCGGGCACATGGGCAACCAGCAGGTCACCGTGAAGAAGCTCAAGGTCGTTCGGGTCGATCCCGAGCGCAATCTCATCCTGGTGCGCGGCGCGGTGCCGGGCGCCCGCAACGGCCTGCTGCTGTTGCAGAAGGCGAAGTGACGATGACCCAGACGACGCTCCTTTCGGCGAGCGGCACGGACTCCGGGCAGGTGACCCTGTCGGAGACGCTGTTCGCCGCCCCGATCAACGAGGCGCTGATCCACCAGGCCGCGGTCCGCCAGCTGGCCGGCCGGCGCGTCGGCACGGCCGACACGCGCACGCGTGGCGAGGTCTCCGGCGGCGGTGCCAAGCCGTGGCGCCAGAAGGGCACCGGCCGCGCCCGGCAGGGCAGCCGGCGCGCCCCGCAGTGGACCGGCGGCGGCGTGGTCTTCGGGCCGCACCCGCGCAGCTTCGAGCAGAAGATGAACGCCAAGATGCGTCGGGCCGCGCTGCGCGGGGTGCTGACCGCCAAGCAGGCGGACGGGGCGCTGCGCGTGGTGGAGGGCTTCGACCTCGCCGAGCCGCGCACGCGCAGCTTCATCGAACGCCTGGACGGCTGGAAGGCCGAGGGCAAGGTGCTGCTCGTCCTGGCGGCGCGCGACGCCGCGGTCGAGCGCTCCTCGCGCAACCTGCAGCACGTGCGGGTCATCCTGGCCGACAGCCTCAACGTGGTCGACCTGCTGGAGGCCGACACGATCGTCTTCACCCAGGCGGCGCTCGAGCGGGCGCAGGAGGTGTACGCGTGACCGCATCGACCGTCCACGACATCCTGCTGCGACCGGTGATCAGCGAGAAGAGCGTCGCCCAGACCGAGCGCAACAATTACACGTTCGCCGTCGCCCGTGAGGCGAACAAGTTCCAGATCAAGGCCGCCGTCGAAGCCGAGTTCAAGGTCGACGTCCTCGGCGTGCGAGTGATCTCGGTGCAGCCCAAGCAGAAGCGGCGCGGCCGCCGCACGCCGGGCACCGTGCCGGGCTGGCGCAAGGCGGTCGTCACGATCGCCGAAGGCCAGAAGATCGAACTCTTCGAGGCGGTGTAACGACCCATGCCACTCCGTAACTACCGACCCACCAGCCCCGGCGTCCGGCGCATGACGCGTTCGACGTTCGAGGAGGTGACCGCCAGCACGCCGCACAAGCCGCTGACCGAGAAGATGGTGCGCAAGGCGGGGCGCAACTCGCAGGGCAAGCTGACGGTTCGCCACCAGGGCTCCGGCCACAAGCGGCTGTACCGCGTCATCGACTGGCGCCGCGATAAGTTCGGCGTGCCGGCCAGAATCGCGACGGTGGAGTACGACCCGAACCGCTCGGCGCGCATCGGCCTGCTGCACTACGCCGACGGCGAGAAGCGCTACATGCTGCTGCCGCACGGCCTGGGCGTGGGCGACACCGTCGTCTCGGGCGCCGACGCCGAGGCTCGCGTGGGCAATGCGCTGCCGCTGTCGCGCATCCCGCTCGGCACGCAGATCCACAACGTCGAGCTGTCGGCCGGCCGTGGAGGCCAGATCGTGCGCAGCGCCGGCAGCAGTGCGCAGCTGCTCGCCAAGGAGGGCGACCACGCCACGATCCGGCTCCCCTCCGGCGAGGTGCGCCGCGTGCGGGTCGAGTGCATGGCCACCGTTGGGCAGGTGAGCAACCTCGACCATGAGAACCAGAAGATCGGCAAGGCCGGCCGCAGCCGCCACATGGGCCGTCGCCCGGCGGTGCGTGGCGTGGTGATGAACCCGAACGACCATCCGCACGGCGGTGGCGAGGGCAAGTCCCCGACCGGCATGCCGCCGAAGACGCCGTGGGGCAAGCCGGCCATGGGCCTGCGCACCCGGGCGAAGGCCAACCCGAGCAACAAGATGATCGTCCGCCGCCGGTACGGGCGGGGTTAGGGAGCGTAGAAGATGAGTCGTTCCACGAAGAAGGGACCGTTCGTCGATGCGCGCCTGCTCGGCCGCATCGAGGAGATGAACAACCGCAACGAGCGCAAGGTGCTCAAGACCTGGTCGCGCGCCAGCGTGATCTTCCCGCAGATGATCGGGCACACCATCGCCGTCCACGACGGACGTCGCCACGTGCCGGTCTTCCTGACCGAGAACATGGTCGGGCATCGGCTGGGCGAGTTCGCGCCCACGCGGCACTACCGGGGCCATGGCAAGGCCACCGAGCGCTCGTCGGCGCTGAAGTAGGAGTCTGCCGATGCGAGTCAGCGCCACCGCCAAGCACATCCGAATCAGCCCGCGCAAGGTGCGGCTGGTGACCGATCTGATCAAGGGCAAGCCCGTCGAGGAGGCCGCCGCCGTGCTGCGCTTCCTGCCGAACGCGGCCGCCCGCGACGTCGCCAAGGTGCTGAAGAGCGCCACGGCCAACGCGGAGAACAACTTCAACCTTTCGGCCGACGAGCTGCGCGTCGTGAGCGCGGTGGCCGACGAGGGACCGACGCTCAAGCGCGGGCGACCGCGTGCCCAGGGCCGGTACTTCGCAATCCTGAAGCGAACCAGCCACATCACCATCGCCGTGGCTGACCGAGAGGAGGCGTAGATGGGCCACAAGGTTCACCCCTACGGCTTCCGGATCGGTGTCATCAAGCCGTGGCTGGCGAAGTGGTACGCGGACCGCGACTACGCGAGCCTGCTGCAGGAGGACATGCGGATCCGGCAGCTCGTCGGAAGGCAGCTGTCGAACGCGAGCGTCAGCCAGGTCGAGATCGAGCGCGGCATCAACCACGTGACGGTCACCGTCCACTCGGCCAAGCCGGGGATCGTGATCGGCAAGGGCGGCGCGAACGTCGAGGCGCTGCGCACGGCGGTCGGCAAGCTGACCGACAAGAAGGTCAAGCTCGAGATCAAGGAGATCCTGCAGCCCGAGCTCGACGGCATGCTGGTGGCGCAGAACGTCGCCGGCCAGCTCGAGCGGCGCATCGCCTTCCGCAAGGCGATCAAGCAGTCGATCCAGCGGACCATCAAGGCCGGCGCCAAGGGCGTCAAGGTCCAGGTCTCAGGCCGCCTGGGCGGCTCGGAGATGAGCCGTACCGAGTGGGACAAGGAGGGGCGCATCCCGCTGGGAACGCTGCGCGCCGACATCAGCTACGGCGTGGTGCACGCGCGGACGACCTATGGGCGCATCGGTGTCAAGGTCTGGATCTACCGTGGCGAGCAGCTCGGCGACCGGCCGGGCAGCGCCCGGACCGAGCCGCGCGAGCGCACCCGGCCGGCCCGCGGCCCCCGGAGCCGCAGCACTGCCGCGGCGGCACCGGTCGCTGCCGAGCAGTCGGGCGGCGGGACGGCGACGGCCACCGCACCGGTGGAGGCGAAGCCGCGCACACGCGCGCATGCCGCCAGCCGGGTGAAGAGCACGGCACCGGTCGAGGAGTCGTTCCCGACCGCATCGGGCCCCGAGACGGCGGAGCCGCAGGTCGACGCGACCCCGGCGACCGACGAGTCGGCGAGCGCCGAGAAGGAGGCCTGAGCATGTTGATGCCAAAGCGCGTCAAGCACCGCAAGGTGCAGCGCGGTCGCCGCGCCGGCCTGGCCAAGGGCGGCACGACGGTGAGCTTCGGCGACTTCGGCCTGATGGCCGAGGAGGTCTGCTGGCTGACCAGCCGCCAGATCGAGTCGGCCCGGCGGGCCATGACCCACCACATCAAGCGCGGTGGGCGGATCTGGATCCGCGTCTTCCCGGACAAGCCGGTGACCAAGAAGCCGGCCGAGGTGCGCATGGGCTCCGGCAAGGGCGCGCCCGACCACTGGGTCGCGGTCGTCAAGCCCGGCCGGGTGATGTTCGAGATGTCCGGCGTGCCGGAGACGGTCGCCCGCGAGGCGATGCGGCTGGCGAGCCACAAGCTGCCGATCTCGACGAAGTTCGTGATCAAGGAGGGCTTCGAGCATGGACATCAATGAGGTCCGCGGGCTCTCCGATCGTGACCTGGAGAGCGCGCTGGTGGACGCGAAGCAGGAGCTCTGGAAGATCCGCTTCGATCTCGCCACCCGACAGGAGAAGAACTACAGCAGGCTGCCGGCGACGCGCAAGCACATCGCTCGCATCCTGACCGTGATGACGGAGCGACAGCACGCGGCGAACGCCGCGCAGGCTGACGCAGAGAAGGCCAGCTGATGCAGGGCAAGCGAAGAAGCAAGGTCGGGCGCGTGGTGTCCGACAAGATGGACAAGACGGTCGTCGTCAGCGTCGAGCGGCTGCGCCGCCACCCGATCTACAAGCGGGTGGTCCGGCTCAGCACGAAGTTCAAGGCGCACGACGAGGAGAACGGCGCGCACGTGGGCGACACGGTGCGCATCGAGGAGAGCCGGCCGATGTCGCGCGACAAGCGCTGGCAGGTGGTCGAGATCGTGGCGCGCGGCTCGAACGAGGAGCTGGTGGGCTAGATGATTCGCCAGTACAGCCGGCTGCGCGTCGCCGACAACACCGGTGCGCGCAGCATCCAGTGCATCACGGTGCTGGGTCGCTCGCAGTCGGACACCGCCGAGGTGGGCGACGTGATCGTGGCCAGCGTCAAGCAGGCCATGCCCAACTCCGGGGTGAAGAAGGGTGAGGTCGTGAAGGCCGTCGTCGTTCGCACCACCAAGGAGTACGGGCGGCCCGACGGCAGCCACATCCGCTTCGACGAGAACGCGGCGGTGCTCATCAACCCGCAGGGCAATCCCCGCGGCACCCGCATCTTCGGCCCGGTCGCGCGTGAGCTGCGCGAGCGCAACTACATGAAGATCGTGTCACTCGCGCCGGAGGTGCTCTAAATGGCGAGCGTACGAAAGGGCGACACCGTGCTGGTGCTCGCCGGCAAGGACCGCGGCAAGCGCGGCACCGTCGAGCGCATCGAGCAGTCGAAGCGCGGCCCGCAGGTCGTCATCGCGGGCATCAACATGGCCAAGAAGCACAAGCGCGCCGCGTCGCAGACGCAGAGCGGCGGGATCCTGGATATCCCGATGCCGCTCGACATCAGCAACGTCCAGGTCGTCTGCCCGAACTGCGACAAGCCGACGCGGGTCAACCACCGGCACCTCGAGGGCGAGGAGCATCGCGCGGTGCGCATCTGCAAGCACTGCGGCGAGCAGATCGAGGTGGGCAAGTGAGCCCGTCGAAGAAGCCGGCAGCCACGAAGGATGCGGCCACCGCGAACCCCGAGGTGCGGTCGAAGGGCGCCTACCAGCGGCCGGAGCATTCCGGCCTGCGGCGGCGCTATGCCGACGAGGTGGCGCCGGCGATGCAGCGCGAGTTCGGCTACCCCAACCCGATGCAGATCCCGCGCGTCGACAAGGTCGTCGTGAACATCGGCCTGGGCGAGGCGATCCAGAACGCCAAGTCGCTGGATGCCGCGGTCGGCGACCTGTCGCGGATCACCGGGCAGAAGCCGATCGTGACCCGTGCCAAGCGCTCGATCGCGCAGTTCCGTCTGCGGACCGGGATGCCGATCGGCGCCAAGGTGACGCTGCGCGGCCAGCGCATGTACGACTTCCTGGAGCGCACCTTCAGCCTGGCGCTGCCGCGGATCCGCGACTTCCGTGGCATTCCGACCCGCTCATTCGACGGACGAGGCAACTTCAGCCTGGGTCTGCGCGAGCAGCTCGTGTTCCCGGAGATCGACTACGACAAGATCGACCGGCTGCGCGGGCTGGAGATCAGCATCGTGACCACGGCCAAGACCGACGAGGAGGGCCACAAGCTCCTCCAGCTGCTCGGCATGCCGTTCCAGTCGTCGTAACGAGGAAGTTTCGTGGCGAAGAAATCCATGATCGCGAAGGCGAGCCGTCCGGCGCGCCACAAGGTCCAGCAGCACAACCGCTGCTCGATCTGTGGCCGTCCGCGCGGCTACATGCGCCGATTCGCGCTCTGCCGCATCTGCTTCCGTGAGCGCGCCCTGGAGGGCCAGCTCCCGGGAGTGACCAAGTCGAGCTGGTAGCTCGAGACCAGATCAGCGGAAGGCGCCAACCACGCGCGAGCGTGGCGCGAACCACCGCCGAGGAGAAGACGAACCCGACATGAACAGCACCGATCCGATCGCCGACATGCTGACGCGGCTGCGCAACGCCAGCGCCGCGCGGCATCGCGAGGTGACGCTCCCGTCGTCCAGGGTGAAGCGCGAGATCGCGCGGATCCTGGCGGAGGAGGGCTTCATCGAGTCCTACGAGACGCAGCCCGACGGTGTCCAGGAGACGCTCACCGTGCGGCTGCGCTACGGCGAGGGCCGCACGCCGGTGGTCTCCGGCATCAAGCGCATCAGCAAGCCGGGCCTGCGCGTCTACGCGCGGAAGACCGAGATCCCGCGCGTGCTCGGTGGTCTCGGCCTGGCGATCCTTTCCACGTCCCGGGGAGTGATGACGGGCTCGCAGGCCCGCAAGCTCAACCTCGGCGGCGAAGTCGTGTGCTACGTCTGGTAGGGGAGCAGGTCATGTCACGAATCGGTCGACTGCCGGTCACGCTCCCATCCAACGTCGAGATCACCCAGGAGGGTCGCCGGCTGCGGGTCAAGGGCCCGCTCGGTGAGCTGTCGCGCGAGATCCATCCCGAGATGCGCATCGAGCGCGAGGACGGCCAGCTGATGGTGGTGCGTCCCTCGGACGCGCCACGCCATCGCGCGCTGCACGGGCTGACCCGGACGCTCGTCAACAACATGGTCACCGGCGTGACCACTGGCTTCACCAAGGGCCTCGAGATCTCGGGGGTCGGGTATCGCGCGCAGCTGCAGGGCACGAAGCTCGTGCTGGCGCTGGGGTACTCGCACCCGGTCGAGGTGCCGGCCCCGGATGGCATCGAGTTCCGGCTCGACACGCCGACCCGCCTGGCGGTATTCGGCGCCGACAAGGAGCTCGTCGGCCAGACCGCGGCGTTCATTCGCTCGCGGCGCAAGCCGGAGCCGTACAAGGGCAAGGGCATTCGCTACGCGGGCGAGCAGATCCTGCGCAAGGCGGGCAAGGCCGGCAAGGTCGGAGGCGGCAAGTAATGATCAGCCAGCCATCACGCGACGCACTGCGTCGCAAGCGTCACGAGCGCCTGCGGCTGCGCATCAGCGGCACGCCGCAGCGGCCGCGGCTGTCGGTGTTCCGCAGCACGCGCTACATCTACGGCCAGGTCGTCGACGACACCACCGGCCGCACCCTGGCCCAGGCCTCGAGCCTGGAGCCGGAGCTCCGCGATGCCGACGGCAAGACCGCATCGGCGCATCGCGTCGGCCAGGCACTCGCCGAGCGCGCGAAGGCCGCGGGCGTCAGCGCGGTCGTGCTCGACCGAGGCGGCTACCAGTACCACGGGCGGGTTCGCTCGCTCGCCGAGGGCGCCCGCGAGGGCGGCCTCGACCTGTAGAGCGGAGAACCGTATGGCAAGAATCGACGCATCCAAGCTCAACAACCTCGAAGAGAAGGTCGTGCAGATCAACCGCGTGGCGAAGGTCGTCAAGGGCGGCCGGCGCTTCAGCTTCAGCGCGATGGTCGTCGTCGGCGACGGCAACGGCACCGTCGGCGTCGGGCTCGGCAAGGCCGGCGAGGTCCCCGAGGCGATTCGCAAGGGGGTCGAGGACGCGAAGAAGCACATGGTCCGCGTGCCGCTCGTCGGCGCGACGATCCCGCACGAGGTGACGACGAATTTCGGCGCCTCGACGGTGATGCTCAAGCCGGCCTCGGCCGGCACGGGCGTCATCGCCGGCGGCTCGGTGCGCGCCGTCGTCGAGGCGGCGGGCATTCGGGACATCCTGTCGAAGTCGATGGGCAGCAACAACCCGATCAACGTCGTCCGCGCGGCAATGCAGGGCCTCACCGTCCTGGCCTCCGCCGACGACCTGGCGGCACGCCGCGGCAAGACGGCCGAGGATCTCCTCGGCAAGAAGGGCGCGGAAGCCGCTCGCAGGCCGCACGAGTACGTCGAGCGACCGGTCCCGGCCTCGTTCGACAACCGACGGGGAGGTCCGCGTGGCCGATAAGCAGACCCTTCGGGTGACCTGGGTCAAGTCGACCATCGGTCACAAGGCCGCGGCCCGCGGAACGATCCGCGCGCTCGGCCTGCATCGGCTCAATCAGACCATCGAGATCGCCGACACCCCCGAGAACCGGGGCATGCTGCGACGCGTGGCCTTCCTCCTCAAGGTGGAGGAGCCGGCGAACAGCGGCTCGACCACGGAGAACGCATCCTGATGAAGCTCCACGACCTGCATCCCGCCCCGGGATCGCACAAGCCGCCGCGGCGCGTCGGGCGCGGCCACGGCTCCGGCCGCGGCAAGACCGCCGGGCGCGGCACGAAGGGACAGAAGTCACGTGCCGGCGCCAGCATCCCGGCGTGGTTCGAGGGCGGCCAGACCCCGCTCCACGTCCGGACGCCGAAGCTGCACGGCTTCAAGAACCGGTTCCGCGTCGAGTACGCGCCGGTGAACCTGGCGCGCCTGGCGGAGGCGGCCTCCGGCACGCTGATCACGCCCGACGTGCTGGTGCATGACGGCATCCTGTCGGACACGAAGCGCCCCTTGAAGATCCTGGGCAATGGCGACGCGCCGGCCGGCGTGACGATTCACGCGCACGCCTTCAGCCGGACCGCCGCCGACAAGCTCGCCGCCGCCGGCAGCAGCATCGAGCGCCTCAGCTGGCCGGACAACCAGCCGGTCAACGAGGCCGAGGCAGACGCCTCAGCCGACGACAGCACGCTCAGCGAGGCCGATGCGCAGGCCGACGAGGCGGCCGACCTGGCCGTCGAGCAGGCATCGGCGGATGAGGCAGACGAGAGCGTGACCGCGGTCGACGTCGAGGAGACGCCGGCCGAGAGCGAGTCCTAGCTTGATCGATTCGCTGGCGACCGCCTTCCGAGCGCCGGACATCCGGCGCAAGATCCTCTTCACCCTCGGGATCCTGCTGATCTTCCGGGTGCTGACCACCGTGCCGGTCCCGAACGTGGACCAGGCGCGGCTGACGGATCTGTTCAACTCGAACCAGCTGCTCGGGCTGCTCGACCTGTTCTCGGGCGGCGGGCTGGCGACCGCGTCGATCATCGGCATGGGGGTCAACCCCTACATCAACGCCAGCATCATCATGCAGCTGATGCAGGGCGTGATTCCCAGCCTGCAGGAGCTGTCGCGTGAAGGCGAGTACGGCCGGAACAAGATCAACCAGTACACCCGCCTGCTGACCATCCCGCTGGCGTTCGCGCAGGGCTACGGCTTCAGCGTGCTCCTGGCCGCAAACGGCGTCATCCCGCAGGCCGACCTGTTCAGCTTCGAGACCCTCTCCCTGCTGCTGAGCTTCACCGCCGGCACGATCCTGCTGATGTGGCTCGGTGAGCTGATCAGCGAGCGCGGCCTGGGCAACGGCATCAGCTTCATCATCTTCGCCGGCATCGTCGGCCGGATCCCCCACCAGGCGGGACCGATCGTCACCGGTCCCGACGGCCTGGTCCGGATCGTCCCGTTCATCATCATCGCGATCATCGTCATCGCCGGCGTGGTCTGGGTCAACGAGGGCCAGCGTCGCATCCCGGTGCAGTACGCCAGCCGCGTCCGTGGCCGGCGCATGTACCAGGGACAGACGCAGTACCTGCCACTGAAGGTGACGATGGCCGGGGTGATCCCGATCATCTTCGCGATCAGCATCCTGCTCTTCCCGGCGCAGATCGCCGCCTACTTCACGGCCAGCCCGATCGACTGGGTGCGCGGCGTGGCGACCTGGGTGCAGAACAACCTGAGCCAGTCGAACCTGCTCGTCTATGGCGTCCTGTACTTCCTGCTGGTCGTCTTCTTCACCTACTTCTACACGGCGTTCCAGTTCCGTCCCGAGCAGACCGCCGACTACCTGCGCAAGAACGGCGGCTTCATCCCCGGCATCCGTCCCGGAACGCCCACCGAGCAGTTCCTGGCGCGCGTCACCAACCGCATCACGCTGGGTGGCGCCGTCTTCCTTGGAGCGCTGGCGGTCCTGCCGCTGATCGTGGCGACGATCATCCCCGGCACCCAGGGGCTGAACCTGGGCGGCACCAGCATCCTCATCGTGGTCAGCGTGGTGGTCGAGACGATGAAGCAGCTCGAGGCGCAGATGATGATGCGCCACTACGAGGGCTTCATCCGTTGACCGATGCCTCCCGCCCCCCGGCGGACGAGCGCCTGATCCTCCTGCTGGTCGGCGCCGTCGGAGCGGGCAAAGGCACCCAGGCCGAGATCCTCGACCGTGAGCTCGGCCTCGTGCACCTGGCTTCGGGCGAGCTCTTCCGGCGGGCGATGCGCGAGGGCACCCCGTTGGGCGAGCAGGCTCGCGAGTACATGGAACGCGGCGACCTGGTGCCCGACGACATCACCATCGGCATGTTCATGGAGGAGCTCGCGCAGCCGAGTGCCGCGCGTGGCGCGATCCTGGACGGCTTCCCGCGGACGGTCGGCCAGGCGCGCGCGCTCGACGAGACGCTCGCCTCCCACGGCGAGCAGATCCGGCGGGTGATCTACATCGACGTCCCGGCCGAGGAGCTCGTCTCGCGGGTTGCCGGTCGCTACACCTGCCCGACCTGTGGCACCCCGTACCACGTGGCGAGCGATCCGCCCAAGACCGCGGGCATCTGCGACAACGACGGCACGCCGCTCGTGCAGCGCGACGACGACCGCCCCGAGGTCGTCCGAGCGCGGCTCGCCAAGCAGGTCCCGCCCATGCTCGAAGTGGTCGACCACTACGAGCAGGCCGGCATCGTCGAGCGGATCGACGGCACGCAGCCGATCGAGGGCGTGACCCGCGACATCCTGCGCGCGGTCGGCGTCGAGCCGGCCACGAACGGAAGCACGCGCTGATGAGCATGCCCTCGCGCGCCGCCCTGGTCACCGTCAAGCGTCCCGAGGAGATCGCCCGGATGCGCCACGCCGGCGCGATCCTGGTCGACATTCTGGATGCCCTCCACGAGGAGCTGCGGCCAGGCATCAGCACCGCCGACCTCGACCGCCTGGCCGAGGAGCGGATCCGCGACGCCGGCGCCGTGCCGTCGTTCAAGGGCTACCACGGCTTCCCCGGATCGATCTGCGCCTCGATCAACCACGAGGTCGTGCACGGCATTCCCTCGCCGAAGCGGCGGATCGCCGACGGCGACCTCGTGTCGCTCGACATCGGCTGCATCTGGGAGGGCTGGCACGCCGACTGTGCGCGCACCTGGGCGGTGGGCACCGTGCCGCGCCAAGTGCAGACGCTGATCGACGCCACCCGGCGTGGCATGGAGGCGGGGATCGCGATGGCGCTGCCCGGCAACCGGCTCGGCGACGTGGGCGCCGCGATCGAGGCGGTCGCGCACGAGCACGGCTACGGCGTGGTGCGACCGTTCGTCGGCCACGGGATCGGCACGGAGATGCACGAGGAGCCGAACGTGCCGAACTACGGCCGCCCGGGAACCGGGATGCGGATCGAGGCGGGGATGTGCTTCGCCATCGAGCCGATGTTCAACCTCGGTGGCGACGCGGTGCACGTCCTGGACGACGACTGGACGGTCGTCACCCGCGACGGCAGCCTGTCAGCGCACTTCGAGAACACGATCGCCGTGACCGATGCAGGGCCCGAGGTCCTCACCGAGCGATGAGGAATCGGTCTGTTGTGCGTCCCGGCCGCGCTGATGTATACTCCCTTTTCGTGGGTCGCCCGGCGCGGCGGCCTTTCCGTGTGTTCCCAACAAGAGCAGTTTCCTAACGACAGATCGGGGTGCGTGCCGCTTGGCGAAGAAGGATGCAATCGAGGTGGAGGGCGAGGTGATCCTGCCCCTGCCCAACGCGATGTTCAAGGTGCGGCTGGAGAACGGGCACGAGGTGCTCGCGCACATCTCCGGCAAACTGCGCCAGAACTTCATCCGCATCCTGCCCGGTGACACCGTCCGCGTCGAGCTGTCTCCCTATGACCTCACCCGGGGTCGCATCACGTACAGGATGAGATGAAAGTCAGTGCATCGGTCAAGCCGCGTTGCGAGCGCTGCAAGGTAATCAAGCGCTCCGGGGTGGTGATGGTCATCTGCGTCATTCCCAAGCACAAGCAGCGCCAGGGGTAACAAGCATTCGTGGCACGCATCAGCGGCGTTGACATCCCCCGCGAGAAGCGGGTGGTCGTCAGCCTCACCTACATCCACGGCATCGGGCCGAGCTCCGCTCAGCAGGTCGTCACCGCGGCCGGCGTCTCGCCGGAGACGCGCGTCCGCGACCTGACCGAGGACGAGATCAACCGCCTCCGCGAGGTCGTCGATCGCCGCTTCAAGGTGGAGGGCGACCTGCGCCGCGAGGTGAGCATGAACATCAAGCGCCTCATGGAGATCGGCTCCTATCGGGGCATCCGCCACCGCCGCAACCTGCCGGTTCGCGGCCAGCGCACGAAGACCAACGCACGGCAGCGCCGCGGCGCCCGTCGCACCGTCGGCATCCGCCGCAAGAAGTAACACAGGAGTTCCATGGCAGAGCGTAAGCGCGCCGCGCGAACGAAGAAGCGCGAGCGAAAGAACGTCCCGGTCGGTCACGCGCACATCCAGTCGACGTTCAACAACACCATCGTGACGATCACCGACACGACCGGAAACGTCGTCAGCTGGGGCAGCGCCGGCCTCGTCGGCTTCAAGGGCTCGCGCAAGAGCACGCCCTACGCCGCCGCACAGACCGCCGATGGCGCTGCCAAGCGGGCCATGGAGCACGGCATGCGTCAGGTCGAGGTCTTCGTCAAGGGACCCGGCGCCGGCCGCGAGCAGGCGATCCGCTCGCTGCAGACCGCCGGTCTCGAGGTGACCGCCATCACCGACGTGACCCCCATCCCGCACAACGGCTGCCGCCCGCCGAAGCGACGGAGGGTCTAGCCATGGCGCGTTATACCGATCCGGTCTGCCGCATCTGCCGCCGGGAGGGCCTCAAGCTCTTCCTGAAGGGCAGCCGCTGCTACACCAAGAAGTGCTCGTTCGAGCGACGCAGCACGCCGCCGGGCATGAACACCATGCGACGCCGCAAGGTCAGCGAGTACGGCCTGCAGCTGCGCGAGAAGCAGAAGGTGCGCAAGAGCTACTCGGTGCTCGAGCGCCAGTTCCGCAACTACTTCGAGAAGGCTGAGCAGCGCAAGGGCATGACCGGCGAGAACCTGCTGCGTTTGCTCGAGATGCGCCTGGACAACGTCGTCTACCGGATGGGCTTCGGCCTGTCGCGCGCGCAGGCTCGCCAGCTGGTCGGCCACGGCCACTTCAGCGTCAATGGCCGGCCGACGAACATCCCGAGCTTTGGCACCAAGGTCGGCGACCGGATCGAGGTCCGCGAGAGCCGTCGCTCGCGCGAGGTCTTCAAGGTGGCCACCGAGCACATGCGCTCGGCGCAGATCCCGGAGTGGCTCTCCGTCGACGCGGCGAAGCTGTCCGGGACCATCCTCGCCGAGCCGGCGCGCGAGCAGATGCCGCTCGAGTTCAACGAGCAGCTCGTGGTCGAGTACTACTCGCGCTAAGCACCAGGAGTCGAACCAACCCCATGATCGAACTTGAGACGCCTCGCATCGACGAGGTCGAATCAACCGGAAATCGTTCCGTCTTCGAGGTGAACCCCCTCCAGGATGGCTACGGCGTGACGCTCGGCAATGCCCTGCGCCGCGTGCTCCTCAACTCGCTGCAGGGCGCGGCGGTCACCTCGGTGCAGATCAACGGCATCTTCCACGAGTTCAGCACGATCGAGAACGTCAAGGAGGACGTCACCCAGATCGCGCTCAACGTCAAGAAGCTGCGCCTGCGCTCGTTCGCCCAGCACCCGGTCACGCTGCAGCTCATCAAGCGCGGGGCCGGCCCGGTCACCGCGGCCGACATCACCGAGAACGCCGACGTCGAGATCGTCAATCCCGACCTGCTGCTGCTGACGCTCGATTCCGACGACGGGTCGATCGAGATGGACCTGACCGTGGAGCAGGGCGTCGGCTACCGCCCGGCGGAGCACACCGAGGACATGCCTATCGGCGTGATCCCGGTCGACGCGATCTTCTCCCCGGTGCGTCGCGTGAACTTCGTCGTCAGCGACACGCGGGTCGGGCAGATGACCAACTTCGACAAGCTGACGATCGAGATCGAGACCGACGGCACCACGACGCCGCAGGCGGCGCTCTCATCGGCGGCCGACATCCTCGTCCGCGAGTTCAGCCGCTTCACCGACATCGGGCTGCGGCAGGCGGGCGAGGGCGAGTCGCAGACCTCGCCGGTCGCAGCGAACCTGCTCGACGCGCCGATCGAGGAGCTCGACCTGTCGATGCGCGCCTACAACAGCCTGAAGCGCAACAACATCACCAAGATCGGCCAGCTGCTGGCGCTCGGCGACGACGAGCTGCTGCGGATGCGCAACTTTGGCAAGAAGAGCCTCGACGAGATGCGCGAGCGCCTCGCCCTGCGCGGGTTCAGCATGCCGGAGAGCACCATCGGCGATGACGTCGACGAGGCGGATCTGCCCGGCTCCGCGGAGCTCGACGAGCAGATGGTCGCCGAAGCGGACCGCGAGGCCTAGTCCGACATGCCCCATCGCAACACCGGGCGCAAGCTGAACCGCAAGGACGACCACCGCATGCACATGCTTGGCAACCTGGCGGTCTCGGTGCTGCGCTACGAAAAGGTGAAGACCACCGAGGCGAAGGCCAAGGAGGTCCGCGGCCTGGTCGACGGGATGATCACCACCGCCAAGCGGGGCGGCCTGGCCGCCCGGCGCTCGCTCGTCTCGAAGATGCCGCACGAGCCGGTGATCGTCGACAAGCTGATGGGCGAGCTCGCCGAGAAGTACGCCGACCGCACTTCGGGCTACACGCGCATCGTCAAGCTCGGCCAGCGGCAGGGCGACGCGGCATCGATCGTCCAGATCGAGCTCGTCTAGGGCACGGCTGGCCGCCAACTGAACAGACCGATGCCGGCCGGGGCGCACCGTTGTGCACGGGCCGTCGTCGAGTATGACGGGACCGCCTTTGCCGGCTCGCAGTACCAGCCGAATGCTCGGACGGTGCAGGGCGAGCTGGAGGAGGCGCTTAACAGACTGACCGGCGAGCGGGTGCGAATCCGATTCGCCGGGCGAACCGATGCCGGGGTGCATGCCACCGGCCAGGTCATCGCCTTCTGCCTGGCGCGTCGCAGACGTGGCCAGGGACTCGGATGGCGGGAGCTGCAGCGGCGCCTGAACGAGGCGCTGCCACGCGACCTGGCGGTGCGGTCGCTCCGCGCGGCGTCGCCGGGGTTCGACCCGCGGCGGGAGGCGCGCCAGCGCGTCTACCGCTACCGGGTGCTGACCGGCGGCACGCGGCAGCCGGCACAGCGGCATCGGACGCTCGAGATCGACGATCGGCTCGACGTCGCGGCCATGCGGGCCGCGGCGCGGCTGCTCACCGGCGAGCGTGACTTCGCGGCGCTGGGCAGCCATCCGCACGGACGGACGGTTCGGCGCCTGGACGAGGTCACGATCGCGCGGCGAGGGCCGCTGATCGAGATCCGGGTCGTCGCCAACGCGTTCCTGCGCCGGATGGTGCGGAGCATGGTGGCGGTGCTCCTGGAGGTCGGTCGCGGCGGACTGGCGCCGGAGCGGGTCGTGGACCTGCTCGTCAGCGGCGAACGGTCCGGCGTGCGGGCACTCAGCGGGCGCGCGGCGCCGGCGCGAGGCCTGACCCTCGAGCGGGTCGTCTACCCACGGGTAGCGAAACCGAATACGACCAAGCAGCCTGGAACGCCAGGCCTGGCACGACCGGACGAGCCGGTCACACCGGAGAGAGCAGGAACGTGAAGACATACGCAGTCAAGGCGAGCGAGATCGAGCGGCACTGGTGGGTCGTCGATGCGACCGACCAGACCCTCGGGCGTCTGGCGACGCGCATCGCCACCCTGCTCGAAGGCAAGCACAAGCCGAGCTACTCGCCGCACATCGACACCGGCGATCACGTCGTGGTGCTCAACGCCGCGAAGGTGAAGGTCACCGGCAACAAGCTCGAGCAGAAGAAGTACTACCGGCACTCGAACTATCCCGGTGGCCTGAAGGAGGAGAGCCTCGAGTCACTCCTCGACCGCAAGCCGGAGCTGGTCATCGAGCGGGCGGTGAAGGGGATGCTGCCGCGCAACCGACTGGGCCGGGCCATGATCAAGAAGATGAAGGTCTACAGCGGCGCGGAGCATCCGCACCAGGCCCAGCAGCCCACCGTGGCCGAGCTGTAACGAAGGAGCGAGGAGCAACGTGAGCACCAGCTACATCTACGGCACCGGCCGGCGCAAGACGGCGGTCGCACGGGTGCGCCTGCTGCCGGGCGATGGCGCGATCCTGGTCAACGGCAAGGACGTCGACGAGTACTTCGGCCGGACGCGGGCGGTCGGCCAGCTGCGCCTGCCGTTCCGCGTCACCGAGACCGAGGGCCGCTACTCGGCCAGCATCCTGGTTGCCGGGGGCGGCGTCTCGGGACAGGCCGGCGCCATTCGTCACGGCATCGCCCGGGCGCTGCTGTCGGCACATCCGGACGCTCGCCACGCGCTGCGCGAGGCCGGCCTGCTGACCCGGGACCCGCGGGCCAAGGAGCGGAAGAAGTACGGACTGAAGCGCGCTCGCAAGGCGCCGCAGTACACCAAGCGCTGATCGGACCAGACCGATGGGCCCCGGCGGGATCGCCGGGGCCCTTTGGTATCATCGGCCTCCGACGCAGCTCAGGTCGCCGCTGACACACGTGCTCCAAGCCATCCGCGATTTTTACGACACGTTCCTGCGGGGCAGCTGGTGGTCGCTGGTCGACATCCTGCTCGTCGCGATCGTCGTCTACTGGATCTTCATCCTGATCCGCGGCACCCGGGCGGTGCGCATCGTGATCGGGGTCACGGCGGTCTACGTCGTCTACCTGCTCGCCCAATTCTTCAACCTGCAGCTGTTCACCACCCTGCTGCAGAACCTCGCGGTCGTCGGCCTCTTCGCGCTGGTCGTCGTCTTCCAGCCCGAGCTGCGCCGCGCGCTGGAGCAGATCGGCCGGGTGGGATCGGTCAACCGATTCTTCGTGTCGCACGAGGTGGGCGCCTCCGAGCGCGTGGCGCGCGAGATCAGCCGCGCGGCGCGGCTGCTGGCCGGCTCACGGCACGGCGCCCTGATCGTCGTCGAGCGCGAGACCGGCCTGCAGGACCTGGCCACCGAGTCGGGCGTGCCGCTGCACGCCGACCTGCGCGCCGAGCTGTTGGTCACGATCTTCTACCGCGGCACGGCGCTGCACGACGGCGCGGTGCTCGTCAGCGGCGAGAAGATCCTTGCCGCCGGCGTCCTGCTGCCGCTGTCGCAGAACGTCCTCGACTCGGAGCGGTACGGCACACGCCACCGGGCCGCCATCGGCATCAGCGAGCAGACCGACGCGCTGGTCATCGTCGTCAGCGAGGAGACCGGCTCGATCTCGCTGGTGATGCGCGGCCGCATCGAGCGCAACCTGAACGAGGACAAGCTGCGACGGCGGATCTTCAACCTGATCCGGCCGCAGGCACCACGCCGCGCCGTGCCGCTGCTGCGCCGCACGCTCGAGGGGCGCTGGGGCATGGGCAGTCCCGAGCCCGAGCCGCACGACGACCAGCCCCTGGATCCCGAGGAGCGGGTCATCAACCCGCCTGCGGCCAAGCCGCGGGCCCCGGAGCGCCGCGCCGTGTCGTCCGGAGAGCGACGTCCCTGATGGGCTGGCTGCTGCGCAACTGGACGCTGAAGATCGGCGCCCTCGGCCTGGCGATGGTGCTGTACACCGGCCTCGTCTACTCGGGGTCGTTCGCCGAGGACACCATGCGCGGCATCCCGGTGCGCGGCGTCGACCAGCCGAACACGTACGTGAACATCGGTCCGCCGTTCCGCACCGTCGACGTGCGCTACCGGGTCGGGCGTGACCAGGCTCGACCGACGGTCGACAGCTTCTCGGCGGTCGTCGACCTGTCGAAGTACGACACGCAGCGCGCCGGCGAGCCGCAGCTGCTGCCGATCAAGGTCTCGGCGCTGGGGCAGGGCATCACCGTGCTGGCCTACACGCCGACGCAGCTGTCGGTCACCCTCGACACGCTCGACACGAAGACCGTGCCGGTCGCCGTCGATCGCGGCACCGTGCCCGATGGCCTCGAGATCGGTCCGCCGCACGTCGCGCCCGAGGAGGTGCAGGTCAAGGGGGCCAGCTCGCGCATCGGCCAGGTGACCCGGGCGATGGCGCACGTCAGCATCGACGCCTCCGGGATCAGCGTCGACCGCGAGTTCGATCTCGTGCCGGTCGACGTCGACGGGCAGCGCGTCGAAGGCGTAGAGCTCAGCCCGAACTCGGTGCACATCAGCATCGGCGTCAACGCGGTGCAGACGAGCAAGACGGTCCCGGTGCGGCCGAAGCTGCAGGGCACCCCCGCCGCCGGCTCCGAGATCGACGGAATCGTCGTCGAGCCGGTCACCGTGACGCTCGAGGGGGCGCCGGACGTTCTCGGCGACATCACCGAGATCGCCACCGAGGCGATCGACATCGGCGGCGCCACCAAGGTCGCGAAGTACACCGCGGCGCTGGTGCTGCCCGATGGCGCGGCGCTGGTCGACGGCTCGCCCGATACGGCGACCGTGACCGTCGGCGTCCGGCCGGCAAGCGGCAGCCGGACGTTCGTGACCGGCCTCGTCTGCCGCGGCGCCGGCGACAACGCCTGCCTGCCATCCCTCGACCAAGTGGCGGTCACGCTCAGCGGACCGATCCCGACGCTCGACGCGGTCGACGGCGGATCGCTGGCCGCCATCCTGGATGTGTCGGGCCTCGCTGCGGGGTCGCACGACGTGTCGGCCACGATCAGTGTGCCGGACGGCCTGAAGCTGGTCGGCGTCTCGCCGGCGACCGTCCGCGTCGAGATCCGTCCGCCGAGCCCACCGCCGACGCCGCAGCCGACGCCGAACCCGTAAGTGGGACGCCTGTTCGGCACCGATGGGATCCGCGGCGTGGCGAACGTCGACCTCACGCCGACGCTGGCCTACGAGCTGGGGCGCGCCGTCGGCCACCTCCTCGACGGCGACGGACAGAGCGTGGTCATCGGCCAGGACACGCGACGCTCCGGTGACATGCTCGTCGCCGCGCTCGGTGCCGGCCTGACCTCGGTCGGCTCGGACGTCATGGAGCTGGGTGTGGTGACGACGCCCTGCCTGGCTTTCGTGGCCGGGACCGGTCGCCACGCGGCGGGGATCATGGTCAGCGCCTCGCACAACCCGGCCGACGATAACGGGCTGAAGGTCCTCTCCGGCGGCCGGAAGGTCGACGACGCGGTCGAGGACGAGCTGGAGCGGCTCATCTTCCGGGCCGACGCGCTGCCCGGCCGGCCGAACGCCGAGCTCGGCCGGATCCGGCGTGACGCGCGCGAGGTCGACGGCTATCGGCGGCACCTGGTCGCGGCTGCCGGCGATGCGCTGCGCGGCATGCGCATCGGGATCGACTGCGCGAACGGCTCGGCCAGCGTCATCGCGCCTGGGCTGTTCGAGGAGCTCGGCGCCGAGGTCACCGTGCTGTTCGCCGAGCCGGACGGCTCGAACATCAATGACGGATGCGGCTCGACCCACCCCGAGCATCTCGCCAGCGTCGTCAAGGAGCGCGGGCTCGACCTGGGCCTTGCCTTCGATGGCGACGCTGACCGGCTCATCGCGGTCGACGAATGTGGCCAGCTGGTCGACGGCGACGCGGTGATGGGCATCTGCGCCCTCGACCGGCTGGCGCGCGGCACGCTGCGCAACGGCATCCTGGTCGCCACGGTGATGAGCAACGGGGGGCTCGAGCGGGCGATCACCGATGCCGGCGGGCGGCTGGTGCGCACCCCGGTCGGCGACCGCCACGTCTTCGACGCGATGGAGCGCACCGACGCGGTGCTCGGGGGCGAGCAGTCGGGCCACATCATCTTCCGCGACCTGGCGACGACCGGCGACGGGCTGCTGACCGGCATCGAGCTCATCCGCACGCTGCGCGAAGAGGAGGGCGCCACGCTCTCCGCGCTGGCCGCCCGAATTCCGAGGCTGCCACAGGTGATGCTAAACTCGGCCGTCCGGCATCGGGATCAGTGGGAGATCGATCCGGCCTTCAGCGACGCCGTGGCGCGTGCCAGCGCGCGGCTGGGAGATCGCGGACGGGTTCTCGTCCGGCCGTCGGGCACCGAGCCCAAGATACGGATCATGGTCGAGGGCGACCATGCCGATGAGATCGAGGAGATCGCGCGAGAGCTCGACGAGCTCGCACGGGCGCGACTGAACTAGGGGAGAGCGTCCCCCGAGGAGGCGACGACGATGTGCGGAATCGTGGGGTACGTCGGTCCGCGCGACGCCGCGCCGATCCTGCTCGAGGGGCTGCGACGGCTCGAATACCGCGGCTACGACTCGGCCGGCATCGCGCTGCTCACCGAGGGTGGCGACGTCTTCGTCGAGAAGCGCGCCGGCAAGCTGACGAACCTGACCGAGCACCTCAACGGCGGTGCGCCGGCCGGGCACCCCGGGATCGCGCATACCCGCTGGGCGACCCACGGGCGGCCGAACGACACGAACGCGCACCCGCATACCGATTGCACCGGCAAGCTGGCGCTGATCCATAACGGGATCATCGAGAACTACCGGGAGATCGCCGACCGGCTGCGGACCGGGGGGCATCGGTTCGTGAGCGAGACCGACACCGAGGTGCTGGCGCACCTCATCGAGGAGAAGTACGACGGCGATCTCGTCGAGGCGGTGCGCCTGGCGCTGCGGGAGGTGCGCGGCGCCTACGCCATCGGCGTGATGCACCACGATCACCCCGAGCGGATCGTCGGCGCGCGGATGAACGTGCCGCTGATCGTCGGCCTGGGCGACGGCGAGGCGTTCCTGGCCAGCGACGTGCCGGCAATCCTCGAGCACACCAAGAACGTCGTCATCCTGCAGGAAGGCGACATCGCCGACGTCACGCCGCAGGGCGTCCGCATCCTCGACTTGGAGGGCGGCGACGTCACGCGCGACGTGACGAAGATCCGCTGGAACATCGCCGCGGCGGAGAAGGGCGGCTTCCCGCACTTCACCCTGAAGGAGATCTACGAGCAGCCGCACGCCATCCAGGAGGCGCTGCGCGGCCGCATCGACGAGCTGGGGAACGTCACGCTCAGCGAGCTCGACGCGATCGAGGACAAGCTGCGCCGCGCCGAACGGGTGTACGTCGTCGGCTGCGGGACGGCGGGGTACGCCGGCCAGGCCGGGGCGTACCTCATCCAGCAATGGTCCGGGCTGCTGGCCGTGCCGCAGATCGGCAGCGAGATGCGCTACGCGCCGCCGCCGATCGACGACCGGACGCTGGTGATCAGCGTCAGCCAGTCCGGCGAGACCGCCGACACGCTCGCGCCGCAGAAGCTCGCCGTCGAGCGTGGCGCGACGATCGTGGTGGTCACCAACGTGGTCGGCAGCGCCATCACCCGCGAGGCCGATGCCGTCTGCTACCTGCAGGCCGGGCCGGAGATCGCCGTCGCCTCGACGAAGGCGTTCGTCACCCAGGTCCTGGTGCTACAGATGATCGCGCTGCATCTGGCCCGGCTGCGCGGCACGCTCAGCCAGCACCAGCTGCGGATGTACGGCCAGGCGATGCGCGAGCTGCCGGCGGTCGCCGCCCGCGCGCTGAAGAACGCGCCGCAGATCAAGAAGCTGGCCCAGCGCATGGCCGGCGTCCACGACGTGATGTACATCGGTCGCGGCCTGGGGCACACGGTGGCCATGGAGGGCGCGCTCAAGCTCAAGGAGCTGAGCTACGTGCACGCCGAGGGCTATGCCGCCGGCGAGCTGAAGCATGGCCCGATCGCGCTGCTGGACCCCGAGACGCCGCTGGTGGCCATCGCCACGCGCGGCGCGACGTACGAGAAGCTGGTCAGCAACGTGGCCGAGGCCCGCGCCCGCTCGGCGCCGGTCGTGGCGGTCGCCAGCGAGGGCGACGAGGAGATCGGCCGCTATGCCGGCGAGGTGCTGTTCGTGCCCGAGACGCTCGAGGAGCTGATGCCGGCGATCGCCATCCTGCCGCTGCAGCTGCTGGCCTACGAGGTCGCCGTGGCGCGCGGCACCGACGTCGACCAGCCGCGCAACCTGGCCAAGTCGGTCACCGTCGAGTAGCGCGGCTGGCGCGCCGCCGATGACCCGTCACGAGATCGGGATCGATCTCATCGACATCGAGCGCATCCGCGGCGTGCTGGGCCGCTACCCGCAGCGCTTTCGGCTTCGCGTGCTCACCGACCGCGAGAACGGCTACTGCGGCAGGCGGATCGAGTGCGTGGCGGGCCGCTGGGCCGCCAAGGAGGCGATCAGCAAGGTGCTCGGCCTCGGCGTGCGTGGCGTCGGCTGGCGCGACATCGAGGTCCTGCCCAATCGGGCCGGCCAGCCGCAGGTGCTGCTCCACGGCCGTGCCGCGGTCCGTGCCGAGACGATGGGTCTTGACGAGGTGAGCGTCTCGATCTCGCACGAGCGCACCATGGCGGTCGCGGTGGCGGTCGCCCACCGGGCGCATTCCTAGCGACCGATGCAGCTGCAGCCGATCGATCGTGACTGGGTGGCGGCGCGCCTGCCGGCGCGCTCGGCCCGTGCGCACAAGGGCACGTTCGGTCGGCTGCTGATCCTGGCCGGATCGATCGACTACGCCGGCGCGGCGCTGCTGTGCGGCCTCGGCGCCGCGCGCACCGGCGCCGGCCTGGTGTGCATCGCCTCGCCGGAGTCGGTGATCCTGCGGCTGATGGGCCTCGTCCCGGAGCTCGTGGCCATGCCGCTCGCCGAGGAGGCGGCTGGGCTCATCTCGCCGGCCGGCTGGCGGCGCGCCTCGACCGAGTCGACCGCCTACGACGCGCTGGTCGTCGGGCCGGGCCTCGGTCGCCAGCCCGGGACGCTGCGTCGCACGCGGGGGCTGATCGGCGAGCTGCGGCGCCCCGCGGTGATCGATGCGGACGCGCTCAACGCCCTGGCCCAGTCCGACCACTGGTGGCGCGATGTGACCGCGCCGCTGGTGCTCACCCCGCACCCGGCCGAGTTCGGCCGGCTGGTGAAGAGCGACCCGCCGCCCGACGACGACGAGTTGCGAGCGGAGGCGGCCGGCGCCGCGGCCGAGCGCTGGCAGCAGGTCGTCGTGCTGAAGGGCGCCAACACGGTCGTCGCCGCGCCCGGCGGGACGCTTCTGCGCTCCGGGGTGGCCACACCGGCCCTTGCCACGGCGGGCAGCGGCGACGTCCTGGCGGGCACGATCGGGGCGTTGCTGGCGGCCGGACTCGCGCCGCTCGACGCCGCGGCCTGCGGGGTGGCGCTGCATGCCGCCGCCGGGCTGCTGGCCGAGGAGCGCATCGGGCCGGCCGGGGTGATGGCCCACGACGTCGCGCACCTGCTGCCCGCCGCGGCGCGCTCGTTCGGCGAGCGGCGCGGGTGAGCGGCCGCAGCCCGCACCGCGCCTGGATCGAGGTCGACCACGCGGCGCTGAGGGAGAACCTGGCCGTCGTGCGGCGGCGAGCCGGGCCCGACAAGCAGGTGATCGGGGTCATCAAGGCGAATGCCTACGGCCATGGCGACGTGGCGGTGGCCGAGACGCTGCTGGCCGCCGGCACCGAGCGGTTGGCCGTGGCGACGGTGAGCGAGGCGACGCGGCTGCGGCGCGCGGGCATCGGCGCGCCGGTCCTGGTGCTGTGGGGGCTCGGCGAGCCGGAGGCGTCGATCGTGATTGCCGAGGAGCTGGAGGCCACCGTCTATTCGGAGCGCGACGTGGCGCTGCTCGCGCGCGCCGCGGCCGATGCCGGGAGGCGCGCATCGGTCCACCTCAAGCTTGACTCCGGGCTGGGACGGCAGGGGATCGAGCCGGAGCGCGCCCTCGACCTGGCGCTGCGCATCGCGCGGAGCCGGGAGCTGCGTCTGGTCGGGACGTACAGCCACCTGGCCGTGCCCGGCGAGGACGACGCGTACACCGACGTGCAGCTCCTGAAGCTGGCCCAGCTGCTCGACGGGATGCGCTCGGCGGGCATCGATCCCGGCCTGGTGCACGTCGCGGCCAGTGGCGGGATCCTGGCCGGCGCGGGCACGTTCGCCGATGCGGTTCGGCCCGGGCTGCTGCTCTACGGCCTGCTGCCCGACTGGGCGCGCGACCGCGATCCGGGACTGCGCCCGGCATTGAGCCTGAAGGCCTTGCCGCTGCGGTTGTTCGACCTGCCGGCCCGGGCCGCGCTCGGGTACGGACTGCGCTTCCGGGCCGAGCGAGCGACGCGGATCGCGACGCTGGGCATCGGCTACGGCGATGGCTGGCCCCGCAGCCATGGAACCAACGGCGGGGCGCTGGTGCGCGGCACGCGAGCGCCGATCGTCGGAGCCGTGAGCATGGACGGGCTGACCGTCGATATCGGCGAGGTCGATGATGTAACCTACGGCGACGAGTTCGTCCTGATCGGCGAGCAGGCGCCGCTGCGCATCACCGCCGATGAGGTCGCTGCCCAGCGCCGGACCATCAACTACGAAGTGACGACCGGCCTCCGCGAACGGCTTCCCCGGGTGCATCTGGGGAAGTGAGTTCACGCGAGCAGCCGATCGTCGAGCGAGCAGCAATGCCGAATCCGCAGATCGACGTATGGCAGGGGGAGATCGCCGAGCTCGAGGTCGACGCCATCATCGTGCCGGCCAACGAGAGCCTGTTCATGACCGGTCGCACGGCCGGCGGCCTGAAGCGGCGCGCCGGGGCCGAGGTCGAGCGCCAGGCGGTGGCGCAGGGGCCGGTCCCCGCCGGATCGGTCGTCGTCACCTCGGCCGGCGAGCTGGCGGCTGCCTGGCTGCTGCACACCGTCGCCGTGGGCCATGACCTGCGCGCCGACGCAAAGCAGCTGTCGCGCGCCCTCGAAGCTGCGCTGGCACGCGCCGAGGAGCTCGGTGCGCGCCGGGTGGCGATGGCGCCGCTCGGCGTCGAACGCGGCGTCTTCACGGCGCCCGACGCCGCGAAGCTGACGATCGACGCGCTGATGGCGCATCCGCAGGTTGACGCCGTCATCGCGGTCGCCTCGGCGGAGGATGCGGCCGCCTACGTTGCCGCGCTCGACGCCGCACGGGCCGGAGCCCGATGAGGCCGGACAGCACCGAGGCATTCGCCGGCGAACTGGAGAGGCGGGGACTGGCGGCGCCGGCACGGCTGCTGCTCGATGCCCACCGACCGCTGCGGCCGCTGCTGGCCCACGGCGCGACGTTCCTCGGACCGCTGCTCGCGCCCCTGCTCGGCTCGCGCGTCCGCTCGCTGCAGGCGATCCTCGACGAGCCGGCGGCCTACGACACGCTCGTCGAGCGGCTCGAGGACGGCACCTGATGCCGGACATCGGTGAGCTCATCGGGCGGCTGGTCGGGTTGATCGGCGAGGTGCTCGGCGCATCGTCACTGCGGCTGGGCATCGGTCCGACCCTGGCCATCGCCGGGATTTTGCTCGTGCTGCTGTCGCTCGTGGCGCGCCCGACATCGCGCTGGCTGACCCGTGATCTCGGCCACCTCACCGCGGTGAGCCGCTCGATGGCGCTCGCCGCGGAATCGGGCGCGATCGCGGCCTTCTCGCTCGGGACGGCCGGCATCGTTCGCTCGGTGGCGGCCGCGGCGCGGCTCCAGACGCTGGCCGCGCTGCCGATCCTGTCGCACGTCGCCCGGGCAGCGGCGCGCAGCGGCGTGCCGATCGAGGTCACCGTCAATGATCCCGTGGCGGCGATGCTGGCCGAGTCCACCGTGCTCGAGGCGCACCGGCGCACCGAGACGCTCGAGCGTGCGAGCCGCGCGCGGACGCTGTACGTGGGCGAGGGACGCGCCACGGCGGCCGCGCATGCGCTGGCCGGCGAGCCGCGGCCGGGCGCCGCGTTCGTGATGGGCGGCCTGGGCGAGGAGGCGCTGATCCTGCTCGACGGCTTCGCCGCCGGCGCGCGCTCCACGACGTTCGGCACCGCGTCAGCCTCGCAGGCCACCTCGGTGCTGCTCGACGGCGAGGGGACGCTCATCGGTCCGGAGCTGTACCACGCGCCGAGCGACCTCGTTCGCAGCGGGCACGACCGGATCGCCGTCTTCGCCGGCAACCGGATCGCATGGGCGTCGCTGGCGGTCCTGGTCGTGGGCTCGCTGCTCGTCGTCTTCGGCGGGGTCGACATCGTCACCTTCCTCGTCGGGCACTGAGCGGTGCGACGCTCGCTGCCAACCGCGCTGGTCGTCGTCGTCGGGCTGCTGCTGTTGCTCGACTTCGTCGTCGTCAACCCGTCGCTCGCGGCGCTCGCCGGGACGCTGCTCGAGTACATCGTCCTCATCGCGGCCGCCGCGGCGATCACCGGCGCGCTGGCGCTCGGCCTGCGGCAGGTGGGCCTGCTGCGCCACGGCGGCGAGGCGCGCAGCGGGCCGCTGCTGGTGCTCGGCGGGATGGCCGTGATGCTGATTGCCGGCTTCTACCCCGGTTCGAGCGGCGCGACCGACCCCGCCGTGCGCTGGCTCGTGGCGGCGCTGCTCATGCCGCTGGTGGCCGCGCTGTTCGGCCTGCTCTTCTTCTTCCTGCTCGGCGCGGCGCAGCGTGGCCTGCGGCTGCGCTCGCGCGAGACGACGGTGATGCTGCTCGCGGCCTGCGCGGCGCTCGTCCTGCTCCTGCCGCTCGGCGGGATCGTCGGTGCCTGGCTGGCCGGCGCATCGTCCTGGGCGCTGGCGGTGCCGATCGGCGGCGTGTTCCGCGGCCTGCTGATCGGGATCGCGATCGCCACCGCGATCAGCGCCGCGCGCATCCTGCTGGCCGTCGACGGTGCGAGCGATGACTGAGGCCACGCCCGAGGGCGACCCGCAGATCGAGAGCGAGGTGAAGGAGAGCGAGGCCGGACCGATGCGCCGGCGGGCGCCCGCCTCGCTCCGCTCGCGCGCGGGGTGGCCGGTACTCGCGCCGTTCGCACTCCTCGCGCTCCTCGCCGTCGCCGTCGTGCTCCCGAACCTCGCACCGCCGCTCAGCCTGGCGAACCCGGATCGCACGGCTGTCACGGGGTTCCGGGCGGCGCTCGGGACCCTGCCCGACGACCCGTTGGTGCTCGTCGCCTTCGACGCCGACTTCGGCACGTACCCGGAGATCAGCTATGCCACGCGCTCGGCGCTCGCGGAGCTGGCCGACAGCGGCGCGTCGCTGGCATTCGTCAGCTACTCGCCCGAGGGCCGGGCGCTCGCCGCCGCCGAGCTCGACCGGCTGCAGCGCAGCGGCGTGCCGGCCGACCGGCTGCTCGACCTCGGCTACCGGTCGGGCGTCGAGGCGGGGCTGGTGCAGAGCGTCACGTCGATCGTTCCCGAGGCTGCCAGCGGTCCGCTGGCGGGGCGGGTGCGCGCCCAGGGCGGCGGGATCGATGCGTTCGACGCCGCGCTCATCGTCGGCGGCAGCGACCTCGGACCGCGGATCTGGATCGAGCAGGTTGCCACGCGCATCCCACAGCTGCCGCTGGTCGCCATCGCGCCGACCGTGCTGCGTCCCGAGCTCGAGCCGTACCTCGCCTCCGGACAGCTCGAAGGACTGCTCGGCACGCTGCGCGACGGCGTCGCGTACGGCGGCGACAACGGGACGGCTCCGGATCGACCGCCGAGCGCGCTGGCGATGCTGCTTGGCATGCTGGTCGGCATCGGCGTCCTGGTCGAGGCGGCGGGCGGCAGGCTGGCCGCGGCACTCAGCTCGTTGCCGGGGCGGCGCCGATGAACGGGTTCTTCGCCGGGGACCTGGCCGGCATCGCCGGGACGACCGTGGGCGCGCTGGTCACCATCGGCGTCTGGTCGTACCTTGCCGGGGAGCGGCGCGTCTTCGGCTGGGCACAGCACCTGCTCGCCGGGCTGGCAACGGGCTACCTGGTCCTCATCTCGCTGCGGGAAGTGCTGATCCCGCGGCTCGTCCAGCCGCTGCTCGCCGACCCGACCGCCAACCTCGTGCTCTGGCCGGCCGTCCTGCTCGTCGCCGCGATGATCGCCGCGCGCTGGCTGCCGCGCGGGGTCGTCGCCGTGCCCGTCGCGCTCCTCATCGCCGGCACGGCCGCGTTCGCACTTGGCGGCGCGGTCGTCGGAACGCTGCTGCCACAGCTGGCCGCCAGCTTGCTGCCGGCCGGCGCGAACCCCGGCGGCCTGATCGATGCGCTGGTCGGCCTGGTCGTGACGGCCCTGGTGGTCGTCGCGTTCCTGCACGGCACGCGCAGCGGCCGGCTCGGCGCGGCCGCTGCCGGCACGGGACGCTGGCTGCTGGTCGGCGGGCTGGGCGGCTGGCTCGGCTTCCTGCTCGTGAGCCGCCTGGCGCTGCTCGTCGAGCGCCTGCGCTTCATCCTGGTCGACTGGCTCGGGCTGGGCCGATGAGCATCCAGCGCCCGCAGGCGGCCGCCGAGCTGTCACTGCTGGTCGACGTCGGCTCGGCGTGGACGAAGGCGAGCGTCATTGGTCGCAGCCGCGGTCGCTGGCGGATCGCCGCGCATGCCGCCCAGCCGACCGGCTGGAATCCGACCGAGCTGTGGCGCTCGCTGGCGCAGCGGCTGGCCGCCGGCGCCGACCGCCGGCTGCGTGGTCGCCTGGAGGAGCTCGTCGCCGACGCGCCACGAATCGAGTGCCACACGCCGCGCCGTCCCGCCCGGCTGGCCCTCGCCGCGGTCTCGCGCGATGTCTCGGGCGCCGCGGCGCGGCGCGTGGCCGAGTCGGCCGGCTGGGTCATCGAGGAGGCCGCGTCGATGGACGACGACCGGTCGCTGGCGGACCGCCTGGCGGCACTGCAGGCCGCGAGCGTCGATGGCTGGCTCCTGGCCGGCGGGTTCGACGACGCATGCAGCGAGCAGGCGCTCGAGATGGCCGCGCTGGTCGCGGCAGCGCGCGGCGAGCGTGGCGCGCCGGTGATCTGGGCCGGCTCGGCGCTGCTCGCCGGCGAGGTGCGCGAGCTGTTCGGGGCCGACGACCTCGCGGTCGTGGCCAATCCGAGGCCGCGACCCGACGAGAACGACCCGGCGCCGCTGCGCCAGCATCTCGAGGCGCTGCTCCAGGAGATCGTCGAGCCGGGTGGCTCGATTCATCTCGCGCCGATCAGCTTCCGACGTGGCGTCAGCGCCCTGGCAGGCGCCTCGGCGCTTCGCATCCTGGGTGTCGACATCGGCGCCCGATACGCCAACTGGGTGCTCGCCGAGCCGGATGGCGGGGCCGAGAGCCGGATCTTTGCCAGCGGCGGCCTCGCCTCGCCGTGGCTCACCGGCCCGGGTGGTCCGGGCCGCCTGACGCGGGCAATCCCGCAGGCGATCGACGAGCTGGCCGTCGCCGACGCCCTGCAGAACCTGCGCGCCCGTCCCGGGACGCTGCCGCAGACCGAGGACGAGCTGGCGGTGACGCACGGTGCCGTCCGCTCGCTGCTCGGCCAGATGTCGATCGAGGAGGCCGCGATCAGCGGCGTCGACCTGATCATCGGCTCCGGTCGCACGCTGAGCTCGATCCCGAACCCGGGGCTGGCGGCGCAGCTGCTGCTCGACGGCCTGCGGCCACTCGGCGTCACCCAGCTGGCGATCGACCCGGCCGGCGCGCTCGCCCCCCTCGGCTCGCTCGACGACCTGGAGATCGACGAGGGAATCGCGACGGTGCGCGACGACCTGATCGTGCCGCTCGGCACCTCGGTCGTGTGCCGCGGCGGCCGTGCCGGGCAGGTCGCCATGAAGGTCACCGTCCACCGTACCGGCTGGCCGTCACTCGGGCCGATCGACGTGCGCAGCGGATCGGTGCAGGTCGTGCCGCTCGGTCGCGGCCAGTCCGCTGAGCTCGAGATCGAGCTGGAGGGCGACACGTCGCTCGGCACCGCGCGACGCACGCGGCACGCGCGCAGCCTGGCCCACGGCGGCTCGGTCGGGCTGATTCTCGACGCTCGCGACGTGCCCCTGGTCGTGCCGCGGCGCTCCGATGATCGTCGCTCGGTGCTGGCCTCGTGGCGCGACGTCTTCATGCGCGAGGCGCAGATGACGGCAGGGCAGGTCGAATGAACGGTGTCGTGCATCGCATTCCGATCCCGCGCGGGGCGATGCTGCGCGTCGCCGTGGGCGAATCGGTGAAGCCGGACCAGCTCCTCGCCGTGCGCCGGCCGCCCGGACGGGCCATCGTCGTCGAGGTCGCCGGGCGCCTCCGACGGCCGCCGGGCGAGGCGGCGGCGCTGCTCGTCGCGCGACCGGGCACCCGCGTCGAGGCGGGGCAGGAGCTGGCGCGAGCCGGCGACAGTGTCGTGACATCGCCGAATGCCGGCCTGCTCGTCTCGTATTCGCGGACCGATGGGACGCTCCTCCTCGCGCCGCTCGGCGACGAGGAGCCGGTCGTCGGTCACGTCTCGGGACGGATCCGCTCGATCGAGGAGGGTGCCATCCAGGTCGAGGTGCGCGGCGCGCAGTTGCTCGGCGTGGGCGGCACCGGCGAGGCGGTCCACGGTGAGCTGCTCGTCGCCGTCCACGAGCCGGGTGACGAGCTGCGCGCCGGTGCGATCGACGTCGGCGCCACCGGCAAGATCCTGGTCGGCGGGTCGCGCGCATCGGCCGAGACGCTGACCCGGGCGCGGGCGATGGGCGTCGCCGGCATTGTGCTCGGCGGCGTGCTCGACAAGGAACTGCGCGACTTCGAGGCGATCCAACGCCGCCGCCGCGAGATCGGCGGGCTGACCGGCTCGTTCGGCCTGGTGCTGCTCGAGGGCTTCGGCAAGGTCGGCTTCGACCCGCAGCTGTTCGCCTGGTTCCGGCGTCACACCGGCCACCTGGCCAGCGTGTTCGGCGCGGAGCACCGGGTCTACGTCTACGACGCGCAGCCGCCGCCCATGCGGCGGCCGCTGCCGGCGGTCGGCGACCGGGTGATCGCCCATCGGCGGCCGTTCCAGGGCCGTGGCGGGGTGCTGGTGGCCGTCCTCGACGACCTGCACGCCACGCCATCCGGCCTGGCGACCGAGATGGGCCTGGTCCGCTTCGAGGACGGCCGCCTCGCCGCCGTGCCGCTCGCCAACCTCGAGGCGACGCACGAGCCACCGGCCGTCGAGCCGTAGCTTCCTCCCACGCTCCTATACTTTTCGGTTCATGGCCCGATCCACCAGCGTCGACATGCTCACCTCCGACTCGACCGATGCCACGCGCGCCATCGGCCGAACGCTCGGCAGTGCGGCGCAGCCGGGAACGTTCGTGGCGCTCAGCGGTCCGCTCGGCGCCGGCAAGACGCAGCTTGCCAAGGGGATTGCCGAGGGGCTCGGGATCACGAGCGTGGTCAACAGCCCGACGTTCGTGCTGATGAATGAGCATCCCGGGCGGCTGCGGCTGTTCCACATCGATGCCTACCGCCTCGGCGACCCCGAGGAGGCGCTCGCCGCCGGGCTCATCGACGAGCGCCAGGCCGCCGGCGTGACCGTCCTCGAGTGGGCGGAGCGCCTGGAGGGCTACCTGCCGCCGGATCGCCTGGAGATCGAGCTGCAGCCGGACGCTGCCGAGTCCGACCGACGCACGCTGCGCCTCAACCCGACGGGGCCGCTGTCCGTGACGGTGGCGGAGTCGCTGTCGCGGTGATCATCGCCATCGACGCCGCGGCGACCGACCTGTCGCTGGCGCTCGCCGCCCCGGACGGCGCCGAGCTCGCCGGCGATGGCTGGAGCGCCGACCAGCGGCGCACCCACGAGCTGCTTCCGCGGCTACTGGCGCTCATCGAGCGCAGCGGCCACGTCCTCGAGGAGGCGTCGGCGCTTGCCGTGGGCATCGGTCCGGGAAGCTTCACCGGGCTGCGCGTAGCGATGAGCTTGGCCAAGGGCCTCGCCTTCTCGCTGGGACGGCCGATCGTCGGTGTGCCGAGCCTGGTCGCCTGGCTGGAGGCCGAGCCGGATGCCCGCGTGGCGCTGGCGCGCGCCGGCGCCCGGGAGGCGTTCCTGCTCGACCGAGCCAGCGGCGAGCTGCGCATCGTCGATCCGGAGGCGGCCCGCACGGCACCCGGACCGGCCGTCGCCGCGACCGAGCTGGCGGACGCGTTCGAGCTGACCGGCGCACGGCCGCCGTTCGGTGCCGCGTCGGCGATCGCGCGCCTTGCCGCCGAGCGCCTGGCCGCCGAGCCGGCCGGCGACGACCTCGACCGGCTCGAGCCCGGCTACCTGCGCGGGCCGCGTGGCATCGGTCAGGTGCAGGAGGGGGCGGTCCGATGGCTGTGAGCGTGCCGCTGGTCGTCGAGGAGATGCGACGCTCGGACATCGACGCGGTCCACGAGATCGAGCGCCTGTCGTTCAGCACCCCATGGCCGAGCTACGCCTTCGAGCAGGAGCTGGCCACCAACCGCATGGCGCGCTACCTGGTCGTGCGCCGGGACGGCCGGCTGGTCGCCTTCGCCGGACTGTGGCTCATGGCCGACGAGGCACACATCACCACGTTCGCCGTCCATCCCGACTGGCGGCGGCAGGGGATTGCACAGCGGCTGATGGTCGCGCTGCTCGAGCTCAGCCTGGAGATCGGTGCCGAGCGGATGACCCTCGAGGTGCGCGTCAGCAACGAGCCCGCGCAGTCGCTCTACCGGCGCTTCGGCTTCGTCACCGCCGGTCGTCGACCGCGCTACTACACCGACGACGGCGAGGACGCGCTGATCATGACCACACCCGAGCTGCGCGGACCGTCGATGCAGGCGCTGCTCATCCTCGAGCGGGCGCGCCACGAGCGGCAGCCGTGGCAGCCAACGTGGGGACCGCAACCGTGAGCGGGCCGCGCATCCTGGCCATCGAGTCGAGCTGCGACGAGACCGGCGTGGCGGTCGTCGTCGGCGGACGCCGCATCGAGGCGAACCAGGTCGCGACCCAGGTCGCGCTGCACGCCGCGACCGGCGGGATCGTGCCGGAGGTCGCCGCGCGCCAGCAGCTGCGCTGGATCATCCCGACCCTGCGCGCCGCGCTCGAGCAGGCGGCGGTCGACTGGGACGACCTCGACGCCGTGGCGGTCACCCACGGCCCCGGGCTCATCGGCTCGCTGCTGGTTGGCGTCAACGTGGCGAAGGCGCTGGCCGTGGCGCATGGCCTGCCACTCGTCGGCGTGAATCACATCGAGGGCCATATCTACGCCAACTGGCTGACCGACGTGCGGGCCGATGCGCCGCTTCCGCCCGAGCCGGAGTTCCCGCTCCTGTGCCTCGTCGTGTCGGGCGGCCACAGCCAGCTGGTGCTGATGCACGGCCATGGTCGCTACGAGCTCCTAGGCCAGACCGTCGACGACGCGGCGGGCGAGGCGTTCGACAAAGTCGGGCGGCTGCTCGGCCTGCCGTATCCCGGCGGCCCGGCGATCTCCGCCGCCGCGGTGGGTGCCAGGCCGGCGACCCGCTTCCCGCGCGCCCGCACCGCCGGCCGCTACGACTTCAGCTTCTCGGGGCTGAAGACCGCCGTGCTGCGCGAGGTCGCGGGCTACCGCGATCGCGGCGAGCCGATCCCGATCGATGGCCTGGCGGCCGCGTTCGAGGAGGCGATCGTCGACGCGCTCGTGAGCAAGACCGTGGAGGCGGCGCGCGACCACGACGTCGCAGCGGTGGCGCTCGGCGGGGGTGTCGCGGCCAACCGGTCGCTGCGCACCGTGCTCGCCGAGCGGCTCGAGCGCGTGCCCCTGCTCGTCCCGCCGCCGGCGTGGTGCACCGACAACGGCGCGATGATCGGCGCGGCGGCCGGGTTCCGCTACGTCGCCGGCGACCGCGCCGACGCCGCGCTCGAGGCGATCCCCTCGCTGGCATTGCCCTGGCTCGACGCGGCCGCCGTCGCCGATGCCGGCTGACCCGGGCGGCCATCCGGCCTTGGCGCCGGAGCGCCTCGCGCCGCCGACCCCCGGCCAGCTGCGCCGCCTGCTCGCCGCCCAGCGCCTTCGACCGCGCAGGGCGCTGAGCCAGAACTTCCTGACCGACGCCGAGGCGCTCGATGCGATCGTTGCCGCCGCGGATCTCCATCCCGCCGATCGCGTGGTCGAGGTCGGTCCGGGCCTCGGCGTGCTGACTCGGCGCCTGCTCGCTGCGGGCTGCGAGGTGCTCGCCGTCGAGCTGGACGCACGGCTGGCGGCGTACCTGCGCGAGGAGCTCGGCTCGGTGGCCGGCTTCGACCTGGTCGAGGCCGACGCACTGAGCCTGCACCCCCGCGACATGTTCCCCGACCAGAGGTTCAAGCTGGTGGCGAACATCCCGTACCACATCACCAGCCCGCTGCTGCACGCCTTCCTGGAGGGCGAACGACCGCCGGAGATCACCGTCCTGCTCGTGCAGGCCGAGGTCGCCGAGCGGGTGGCCTCGACGCCAGGCGGGATGAGCTACCTGTCGGTCTTCGTGCAGAACGTGGCTCACGCCGAGCTCGTCGCCCGCGTGCCGGCGGGCGCCTTCGAGCCGGCGCCCGAGGTCGACTCGGCGGTCCTGCGCCTCCTCCGCCGCGCCGATCCGCCGGTGCCGCCCGGGCCGGAGCGCGAGACGTTCTACCGCGTGGTGCAGGCCGGCTTCCGGCAGCGACGCAAGCAGATCCACAACGGGCTCGGCCGTGAGCTGCCGATCTCGCGCGAGGTGCTGGGCGGGGCGCTCACCGTTTGCGCCGTCGACGCCGAGCGCCGGCCGCAGACGCTGTCGGTCGACGAGTGGGCGTGCCTGACCAGGGCAATCGCACCGGCGCTGGCCTAGATGCAGCCGCTGTCGCTCGCCGCGCCCGCGAAGCTCAACCTGTCGCTGGCGGTGCTCGGCCGCCGCTCCGATGGCCGTCACGAGCTCGCCAGCGTCTTCGTTTTGCTCGACCTCGCCGATCGGCTGCTCGTGCTGCCCGGCTGCTCGGGCCTGCGGGTCGAGTCGGCGGATGCCAGCGTGCCGGTCGACGCCACGAACCTCGCCTGGCGTGGCCTCGTCGCGGGCCTCGGCGGCGAGCCTGAGCTTGCCTGCCTGACCGTCGAGAAGCGGATCCCGGCGACCGCCGGGCTCGGCGGCGGCTCCTCCGATGCGGCCGCGGGATGGCGCCTCGGCCGCCGGCTTGCCGGTGAGCCCGACGTGCCGACGCTCGCCGAGCTCGAGGCGCTGGGCGAGATCGGCGCCGACGTGCCGTTCTTCGCCGCGCAGCTGCCGGCCGCCGAGGTGCGGGGCATCGGGGAGCGGCTCGAGGCCACGCAGGTGCCCGCGGCCTATGCCGTGCTGGCCGTCCCGTCGTTCGGGCTGTCGACCGCGGCGGTGTTCGCCGAGCTGCGGCCGTCCGACTGGTCGTGCCAGCCGGTGCCCACCGGGCACAACGACCTGTTGGCGGCCGCGCGCCGGCTGCGACCCGAGCTCGACGGGATCTTCGACGTCCTTCGCCATGCCGGCGGCGATCCGCATCTGACCGGCAGCGGGCCCACCGTCTACGCCCTGACCGACGATCCCGAGCGCGCCGAGGCGCTGGCATTCGCCGTCGAGCGGGCCGGGCTGCGCGCGCTGCGGACCCGGCTCCCCGGCGCACCGTCTACGATTCGGGCATTGAGCGACGAGGAGGAGGCTGACCAATGACCGAACGCGCTGCGGTCCAGACCGACCGCGCCCCCGCGGCGATCGGCCCGTACAGCCAGGCGATCCGGGCCGGCGGCCTGGTCTTCGCGGCGGGCCAGACGGGCAGCGACCCGGCCACCGGCGAGCTGCCCGACGGCGTCGCCGCCCAGGCCGAGCAGGTGCTCGCCAACCTGGCGGCGGTGCTGGCGGCGGCGGGATCGCGGATGGACCTGGTCACCAAGACCACGATCTTCCTTACCGACATGGCCGACTTCGCGACCGTCAACGAGATCTACGCCAGGCACCTGCGTGAGCCGTATCCGGCGCGCTCGACGATCGCGGTGCGCCAGCTGCCGAAGGGCGCGCTGGTCGAGATCGAGGCGATCGCCCTCGCGCCGGACGCGGCCTGACGCCGAGTTGACCCACCTTCACCGGCGTGCGTACCATCGGCGCCACTTCCCGCTCGGACTGGAGCGTCCACCAGATTGGTAACTAGCGCGGCCATCGTCCTGGCCGCAGGCCAGGGAACCCGCATGCGTTCCCGGCTGCCCAAGGTCCTCCATCCGCTGGCCGGCAGACCGATGCTCGAGCACGTTCTCGCCACGCTGTCGCGCGCCGGGGTCGGCGAGACGGTGGTCGTCACCGGCCACGCTGCCGACCAGGTCGAGGCACTGCTCGACGGCCGTGCCGCGGTCGTTCGCCAGGAGCCACAGCTCGGCACCGCCGATGCGGTCCGCGTCGGCCTCGGCCGCGTGCCGAACACCGCGCGCCACGTGATCGTCACCAGCGGCGACGTGCCGCTGCTGCCCGCCGAGCTGTTCGGCGCGCTGCTCCACGAGCAGGCCGAGGGCGACGCGGTGATCGCCCTGCTGGCGGCGCGCGTCCCCGATCCGACCGGGTACGGCCGCATCGTGCGGGACGCCGCCGGCTCCTGCCGGGCGATCGTCGAGGAGAAGGACGCCGACGACGCCACGAAGCGCATCGACGAGATCAATGTCGGCAGCTACTGCTTCGATGCCGCGTGGCTGCGTGCCAATGTCGGCGACGTCCCGGCCAGCCCGTCGGGCGAGTACTACCTCACCGACCTGGTGGCCCGCGCCGTCGCGGGAGGACGTCGCGTCGCGGTGGTCGGCGCGCCACGCGCCGAGCTGACCCTGGGGATCAACGACCGGGTGCAGCTGGCCGCCGGCGAGGAGCTGCTGCGCCGCGAGATCGCCGAGCGCCACATGCGCGCCGGGGTGACGATCGTCGACCCGGGCTCGACCCGCATCGACGCCGACGTGGAGATCGGACAGGACGCGCGCATCGAGCCGGGCACGACGCTGCTCGGCGGGACGGTGATCGGCCAGGAGGCGGTGATCGGGCCGGACGCGTTCGTGCGCGCCAGCCGCATCGGTCCGCGCACGGTCGTGTGGGCCAGCGTCGTCGAGGAGTCGACGGTGGCCGAGGACGTGCATATCGGCCCATTCAGCCACCTGCGACCGGGCTGCCAGATCGGACCGCGGTGCCGCATCGGCAACTACGCCGAGATCAAGCACGGCCACCTGGGCGCCGGGACGCAGCAGCATCACTTCAGCTACGTCGGTGACGCGGAGGTGGGGGAGCAGGTGAACATCGGTGCCGGCACGGTGACCGCCAACTTCGATGGGGAGCGCAAGAACACGACGGTCATCGGCGACGGTGCCTTCATCGGCTCCGACAGCATGCTCATCGCGCCGGTGACGATCGGCGAGGGCGCCAGGACCGGTGCCGGGGCGGTCGTCACCCGTGACGTCGCGCCGAACAGCACGGTGGTCGGCATGCCGGCACGGCCGATCGAGCTGCGCCGGCGGCGCGCGCATGCGGTCGCCGGCGACGAACGGAACACGCAGCCAGGAGGCGGTTCGACCCCCTAGATGCCCGAAGGCAACAGTAGCGGCGCCACCGGCAACCCGGTCTTCGACATCGGCCTCGTGCTCGTCCTGATCGTCATCGGTGGCTTCTTCGCCGCTTCGGAGATCGCCCTGATCACCGTCAAGCGCCATCGGCTGCAGCAGCTGGTGAGCGAGGGCAACGGGGCGGCGCGGGTCGCGAAGCGGCTGACCGAGGACCCGAGCCGCTTTCTCGCCACGATCCAGATCGCGCTCACCTTCCTCGGCTTCATGGCGTCCGGCATCGGTGCCGTGTCGCTGTCGGGCGGCCTGCGCGACCTCATCGCCAGCGTGCCGCCCCTGGCCGATGCCGCCGGCACGATCAGCTTCGTCCTGATCACCCTGCTCATCGCCCTGGCCTCGATCATCATCGGTGAGCTCGTGCCGAAGACGCTGGCGCTCAGCTTCGCCGAGCGCTTCGCGCTGACCGTGGCCCGGCCGATCGGCTGGCTCGACACGATCCTGCGGCCGATCGTCTGGCTGGTGACCGGCATGAGCGGCTTCCTGGTGCGCATGCTCGGCGGCAAGGAGAAGCCGCAGGGCGGCTACCTGTCGACGGAGGAGCTGAAGATCCTCGTCGAGTCCGGCTCCGAGCAGGGCGGGATCGAGGAGGACGAGAAGGAGATGATCACCGGGGTCATCGAGCTCGCCGACAAGAAGGTCCACGAAGTGATGGTGCCGCGCATCGGGATCCGTGCCGTCGAGGTCGACGACCCGATCGACGCGGTGCTCGACGTCATCATCCGCGCCGGGCACTCGCGGGTGCCGGTCTACGACGACAGCCTGGACAACATCGTCGGCATCCTCTACGCCAAGGACATGCTGCCGTACCTCAAGGACAACGGGAGCGCGCCGCCGATCGACATCCGCGCCCTGGCCCGCACGCCGGTCTACGTCCCCGAGACGAAGGCGGTCGACGAGCTGCTCCACGAGATGCAGCTCGCCAAGCGCCACATCGCCATCGTGGTCGACGAGTACGGCGGGACGGCGGGCCTGATCACGATGGAGGACGTCGTCGAAGAGATCGTCGGCGAGATCCAGGACGAGTACGATGTCGAGGAGCCGCTGGCGGTCGAGCTCGAGTCGGACGGGCGGCTGGTCTACCGGCTGGACGGCCGGGTCAGCATGGACGACCTGCGCGACCTGTTCGACATGGCCGATGACGAGGAGCCGGACGAGGAGGCGTACGACACGATCGGCGGCTTCATCATCCATCGCGAGGGGCGCATCCCGCTGCCCGGTGCGGAGCTCGACTTCCACGACGTGAAGCTGCGCGTCGAGTCGGCCGATTCGCGCCGCGTGGCGAAGGTCATCGCCGAGCGCGATCGGCCGCGAGTGCAGCCGGACGAGGAGCTGGCGGGCTCGGCCTAGGCCTCGATGATCGTCTGCACGACCGATTCGAGCTCGCCGCGACGCTCGTTCGGCACCGGCAGCGCGCGCAGATCCTCGAGCGCGATGTCGCGGTAGCGCCGCGCCTCGGCCTCGGCGTGCGTCCGTGCGCCGCATCGGTCCAGGATGGCAAGCACCTCGTCGACTCCGTCGGGCGACATCGCCACGTCGACGTCGGGCACCGGCATGCCGTCACTGGCACGCGTGGCGGGCCGGTAGATCTCGCGCAGCCGGTCGGCATCGGTGGGGGCGGCATGCTCGAGCGCCCAGACGAGCGGCAGCGTCTTCTTGCGCTTGCGGATGTCACCGGCGGTCGGCTTCCCCGAGTCGGACGACTGCCAGAAGCTGCCCTTCACGTCATCGGCGATCTGGAAGGCGATGCCCAGGTCGTAGCCGAAGCGCCGGTACGCCTCGACGGTCGGCTCGTCATCGGTCGCCAGCAGGGCGCCGGCCTGCACTGCCGCCGCGAGCAGCGCGGCGGTCTTCTTGCCGATCATCTCGAGATACTCGTCGACCGTCACGTCGGCACGCTGCTCGAAGGTGATGTCCAGGAACTGTCCCTCGGTCAGCGCCAGGCAGGTCTCGTCGTAGATGCGCATCAGGTCGAGCAGCTTGCCGTCCTCGAACTGGCCGCTGTCCCTGAGCCGGTACAGGGCCAGGCGGGACAGCGCGAACATCGCGTCGCCGGCGTTGATCGCCAGCGGGATGCCCCATACCGCCCACAGCGTCGGCCGATGATGGCGCGCCCGGTCGCCGTCCTCGATGTCGTCGTGCACCAGGCTGAAGTTGTGGCCGAGCTCGACGGCCGCGGCGCCCGGCAGCGCGTCGCGATAGTGCCCCGAGAGCGACTGGTAGGCGAGCAGGCCGAGCAGCGGACGGATGCGCTTGCCGCGCGGCCGGTCGCCGTCCAGTCCGAGGTGGTAGGCGAGCATCTCGTAGAGCGGGCGGGTGTGTCCGTCGCGCTCGGCGAGCACGCTCTCCATCTCCGCCTCAATGTCGGCGAGGAGCTCGCTAAACTCGGCCCTGATGTCCACGGGCACAGCGTACCCGACCCGTACGGCCGAGGGGATCATGCACCTCGCAGAGCAGCTGAAGAGCAGCTGAAGAGCAGGTGACATGAGCCCGCGCTCGCGCCTGTACAAGACCGAGGCGATCGTCCTGCGCAGCATGGACCTCGGCGAAGCCGACCGGGTGCTCACCGTCCTGACGCCGCGCCTCGGCAAGCTGCGCATCATCGGCAAGGGGATTCGCCGGCCGCGCTCGCGCCTCGGCGGCGGGCTGGAGCCGTTCAGCGACGTCCACCTCGTGCTGGCGGTCGGCCGCACGTTCGACGTGGTGACCGGCGTTGCGCTCGAGGACCCGCACCTCGGGCTGCGCAACGACCTGCACTCGACCGCCGCGGCCTGGTACGTCGTCGAGCTGGCCGACCGCTTCTGCGAGGGAGCTGCCGACTCGCACGGCGCCTTCGTCCTGCTGGCCCAGGCGCTCGCGGCACTCGACGCCCCGGCCGATGCGGTCTCGCGCGAGGTCGTGGCGCGCTGGTTCGAGCTCCACCTGCTCGACGCCATGGGCTTCCGTCCCGAGCTGTCGCGCTGCCTGGAGTGCGGCGCGCCGATCACGCCCGAGGGCAATGCCTTCTCGCCGGTCGCGGGCGGCGTGCTGTGCGCGACGTGCGCGACGGCAGACCTCGGCGCGCGCTCGATCTCGACCGATGCCCTGAAGGTGCTGCGCCACCTCCAGCGCTCCGAGCTGGTGGCGGTGCTCCGCCTGTCGCTGTCGGTGCGGCTGCACCGTGAGGTCGAGCGGCTGCTGCACGACACCGTCTCGGCGGTCCTGGAGCGTGAGCTGCGCTCGCGCGACTTCCTCGAGGAGGTGGCGGCGCGCCAGGCAACCACCAGTGGCGCCGTCCCCGTTCGTCGCTGACCGTCCGCGCAAACGCTTCCCGCTGAGCGGGCGTATCGGCCATCGAGCCAACCAGAAGGGCCGTTCAATGGTCGGTATTCCCACTCCACGAGCGTTACGGCCAACGAAGGGCCGTGAATCGGCCCTGGCGCGCGTTTGCCTGGCCGATACGCCCGCTGGGTGGGAACGCACGGCATCCGCGGCCGGACCAGCGCCCGCAGCGCGCGGCACGTCACGAGGCCGTCCCTGGGTGCCCGATGCAGCGTCACTCCCAGCACTGCATGGTCGGATACGGCGCCGAGCTGAGGCATCGGCCTCGGGTAGACTCGACGGCATGCCTGCGCCGAACATGGACGTCATCGTCAGCCTCGCCAAGCGACGCGGCTTCGTCTTCCCGTCGAGCGAGATCTACGGCGGCATGGCGGGGTTCTGGGACTACGGCCCGCTCGGCGTCGAGCTGAAGAACAACGTCAAGCAGGCGTGGTGGCGCGAGATGGTCACGCGCCGCGACGATGTCGTCGGGCTCGATGCGGCGATCATCATGAACCCACGGGTCTGGGAGGCATCGGGCCATGTCGCCGGCTTCAGCGACCCGATGGTCGACTGCCGCAACTGCAAGCTCCGCTTCCGGGTCGAGGACCTCAAGGGTCCGCCGTCGGAGATCGCCTGCCCGAACTGCGGCCAGCACGGCACGCTCACCGAGCCGCGGCAGTTCAACCTGATGTTCAGCACCCACGTCGGACCGGTCGCCGAGGATGCATCGGTCGCCTACCTGCGCCCGGAGACCGCGCAGGCGATGTTCGTCCAGTTCGAGAACGTGGCGACCACCATGCGACGCAAGCTGCCGTTCGGTATCGCGCAGATCGGGCGCAGCTTCCGCAACGAGATCACGCCGGGCAACTTCATCTTCCGTGACCGAGAGCTCGAGCAGATGGAGATGGAGTTTTTCGTCCACCCGCGCGACGAGGACGAATGGTTCACCTACTGGGTCGACTTCCGCCACCGGTGGTGGACCGATGCACTGGGCATCGATGCCGCCAACCTGCGCCTGCGCCCGCACGACCCCGACGAGCTGAGCCACTACTCGACGCAGACGACCGATATCGAGTACCGCTTCCCGATCGGCTGGTCGGAGCTGGAGGGAATCGCCGATCGCACCGACTACGACCTGAAGGCCCACGCCGCGGCGAGCGGCAAGCGGCTGGCGATCTTCGACGAGACGACCGGCGAGCACGTGGTGCCCTACGTCATCGAGCCGGCGGCCGGCGTGGACCGCGCGGTGCTCACCGTCCTGATCGACGGCTACGAGGAGCAGCAGCTCGAGCGCGAGAAGCGGGTCGTGCTGCACATCAAGCCGTCACTGGCGCCGGTCAAGGCGGCGGTCCTGCCGCTGCTTCGCAACCGGCCCGAGCTCGTCGAGCGCGCCCGCGCTCTGGCGGCCGACCTGCGCGAGGTCGTGCCGTCGATGTACGACGACACCGCCTCGATCGGCAAGCTCTACCGCCGCCAGGACGAGATCGGCACGCCCTTCTGCGTGACCGTCGACGTCGAGTCGCTCGAGGACGGCGCTGCCACCATCCGCGAGCGCGACTCGATGACCCAGGAGCGCGTTGCGCTGGCCTCGATCCCCGAGCATGTCGCCGACCTGGTCGCCGGCCGCGCGGTGTGGAGCGGGGTGCCGCGCGAGGTCGCGGCGGTCGAGTCGTGAGCGCGCCGTTCAACGAGGTCCAGGCGGCGCTGGCGCGCGGCGACTACGACGGTGTGCTGCGGCTGACCCAGGCGCTGCTCGCCTCGCGACCCGGGGACGATGCCTCGCACGAGATGCGGGCGCGCGCGCTGCTGGCGCTCGGTCGCCTGGACGAGGCCGAGCGTGAGGCCGACGACGCGGTGCGGCTCGACCCAGAGGAGATCCGCTACCGCGAGCTGCTGGCCGAGATCCTGAGCGCGCGCGGCGCGCATCGCGACGCGGCCGAGGAGTTCGGCGAGCTGGCACGCAACGATCCGCGACAGGCGGACTGGACGCTGGCGGAGGCGCGCGAGCGCCTCGACGCCGCGCAGCCGGCGCTCGGTGCCGAGGCGGCGCGTCGTGCGGTGCGCCTCGATCCGCGTAACGGGCGGGCGCAGCTCGAGCTGTCGCGCGCGCTGGCGCGAACCGGGGATGGGCATGGGGCGTTGAATGCCGCGGGTGCCGCGCTGCGCCTGCTCGGTGGCCTGCCCGAGGCGCGCGAGGCGCTGGCCGACGCGGAGTGGCTGGCCGACCAGGACGCCGCGGCGTTCGGCGAGTTCCGCGCGCTCACCCGGGAGCTCGAGGGAGCCGATCGCGAGCGCGTCCTGGGGAAGGCGCGCACGCTCTACCGACAGAACACCGGATGGTTCGGCCGGCTCGTGGCTGCGGTGCCGGCCGTCTTCGACCTCGCCTTCCGCAACGGCTGGATCGGCGTCTGAGGAAACGGTGCCCGGGTCGGCGTATCCTGCGGCCGTGGACGAGCCAGCCGAACCGTCCTGCTGCACGCCGGCCGATGCCCGGGTTGCCCGCCGCTTCGACGCGCGTGCCGCGCAGTGGGCGGACGGCGAGGCGTTCCCGGCGATGGTGCCCGTCTCCGCGGCGCTCCTCTCGCTGCTTGACGACGCCGGAGAGGCCAACCCGAGCGTCCTCGAGCTCGGCTGCGGCACCGGCGCGCTGTCCGTTGCGCTGCTGAGCGCCGGGGCCACGAACGTGTCGGGTGTCGACCTGTCGCCGCGGAGCCTCGGCGTGGCCGAGCGACGAGCCGCGTCCGCCGGATTCGCCGACCGTGCCAGCTTCGTGGCCGGCAACGCCGCATCGGTTGCACTCGTCGCGCACGACTGGGTGATCCTCGACCGATCACTCTGCTGCTTTGCCGATGCGCCGGCACTGCTCGAATCGGCGCTCTCGGCTGCCCGACGGCGGATCGCGCTGTCGGTGCCCGAGTCACGTGGTTGGCGCGGGCTGCTGAACCACCTGATCTGGCGCGTCGAGAACCTGTGGGACCGCATCAGCGGCGGCTGCCCGGGCTATGTCCACGACCTGCGGCGCATCGAGACGCGCTTGGCGCGAGCCGGGTTCAAGCGGCAGCGGTCGAAGCGCATCGGTCTGTGGTTCGCGGGCGTCTACGAGCGCTGAGACGCGGCAGTCGATAGGGCGGGTGCGGTTCCTGCGGGCACCGCACGGTACAATCGAAGGCCCAGTCGCACGAGGATCTGCCCGACCCATGGCCACGACCGGCAAGAAGCCCGCGAAGCGCAGTACGTCCAAGCCGAAGGCCGCCGCCGGCGGCACGCCGAGCAACGACGGGAAGCTGATCTACACCTTCCACGAGGGCAACGCGCAGATGCGCACGCTGCTCGGCGGCAAGGGCGCGGGCCTCGCCGAGATGACGACCGCCGGCCTGCCGGTGCCGCCGGGGTTCACGATCACCACCGAGGCGTGCAACGCGTACTACGAGAACGGGCGCGAGCTTCCCGACGGGCTGTGGGACAACGTCGTCGATCACATGCACGAGCTGGAGCGCGAGACCGGCAAGGGCTTCGGCGAGCCGGGGAACCCGCTGCTGGTCAGTGTCCGCTCCGGCGCCGCGTTCAGCATGCCGGGGATGATGGACACCGTCTTGAACCTGGGGCTCAACGACGAGACGGTCGCCGGGCTCATCGAGCTCACGGACAACCCGCGCTTCGGCTACGACGCGCTGCGCCGGTTCATCGCCATGTTTGGCCGGATCGTGCTCGACATCCCGGCCGACACGTTCGACGAGCCGCTCGAGCAGCTCAAGCACGACCGCGGCGCATCGGCCGACACCGACCTGAGCGCCGACGATCTGAAAGGCCTGGCGGACGACTACAAGGCGATCGTCGCGGAGCGCACCGGCGAGCCGTTCCCGAGCGATCCGTACCGGCAGCTCGAGCTCGCCATCCGCGCGGTGTTCGACAGCTGGTTCGGCAAGCGGGCGCGCGACTACCGTGAGTTTAACAAGATCCCGCACGATCTCGGGACCGCGGTGAACATCGTGACCATGGTCTACGGGAACATGGGCAGCGACTCGGGGACCGGCGTCGCGTTCACCCGCGACCCGAACACCGGCGCGCACGAACTGTTCGGCGAGTACCTGACCAACGCCCAGGGCGAGGACGTGGTGGCCGGCATCCGGACGCCGGAGAAGATCAGCCAGATGCAGCAGGCGCTGCCGGAGGTGTACGCGCAGTTCGAGGAGATCGCGCAGCGCCTGGAGCGGCACTACCGCGACGCGCAGGACCTCGAGTTCACCATCGAGCGCGGAAAGCTGTACATGCTCCAGACACGCAGCGCCAAGCGCACCGCTCCGGCCGCCGTGAAGATGGCCGTGGACATGGCGAACGAGGGGGTGATCAGCCGCGAGGAGGCGCTCCAGCGCGTGGAGCCGCAGCAGATCGTCCAGCTCCTCCTGCCACGCTTCGACGAGTCGGCCAAGGGCGAGTCGCAGGACCGTTTCCTGGCGAGGGGATTGAACGCGTCACCCGGCGCGGCGACCGGCAAGGCGATCTTCGATCCCGACCGGGCCGTGGCGGCCCACGAGGCGGGCGACCCGGTGATCCTGGTTCGGATCGAGACGAGCCCGGACGACGTGCACGGCATGCTCGCCGCACGCGGCGTCCTCACCGCCCGTGGCGGCGCCACCTCGCACGCCGCCGTCGTGGCGCGCAGCATGGGCCTGCCCTGCGTCGCCGGCGCGGAGAGCCTGAGGATCGACTACCGCAGCAAGACGATGACGGCGGGGGACAAGCTGGTCAACGAGGGCGACATGATCAGCATCGACGGCACGACCGGTGAGATCTTCGCCGGCGCGCTGCCGACCATCGAGGCGAACTACGCCGACGAGAAGGACCTCGCGACGCTCCTGTCGTGGGCCGATGACGTCCGTCGCCTGCAGGTCTGGGCCAACGCCGATTACCCGCGCGACGCGCAGCGCTCGCGCGAGTTCGGGGCGCAGGGCATCGGTCTGTGCCGGACGGAGCACATGTTCTTCGAGGAGGACCGCCTGCCGACCGTGCGGCGCATGATCCTGAACGCCCACGCCGCCACTGCCGCCAAGGACAAGGACGAAGCCGACCGGACCGATGCCGAACGCGAATCGGTCAAGGTCTTCGACGAGGCGCTTGCCGAACTCGAGCGGCTGCAGACCGATGACTTCGCCGGGCTCTTCAAGGCGATGGACGGCCTGCCGGTGGTCATCCGCCTCATCGATCCGCCGCTCCACGAGTTCCTGCCCAGCTACGACGAGCTCGTCGCCGAGACGACGCGGCTGCGCACCCTGCTGGAGGTCGAGTCCGGCGGGACCGATGCGGTCGCCGACCGACAGCCGGCGATGCTCGAGAAGGGCCTGACCAGGGTCTTCGGCGAGAAGGATGCGCAGCGCGCCATGCGACTGCTGCCCAAGGTCGGCAAGGCCACGCCGGAGTCCGACGGCGACCGCGGCTCGCTCCAGAAGGAGCTCGCCGAGAAGACCGAGCTGCTCCACGCGGTCGAGGCGATGCGCGAGCAGAACCCGATGCTCGGGCTGCGTGGCGTGCGCCTCGGCCTGATGGTGCCCGACATCGTGAAGATGCAGACCCGTGCCATCCTGGGCGCGGCCACGCGGGTCGCGGCGGAGGGTGTCACGCCGTTGCCCGAGATCATGATCCCGCTGGTCGGCCACGTGAACGAGCTGCGCCAGACGAAGCAGATCCTCGAGGGCGAGGTGGGGCGCATCGTCGACTCGGCTGGACAGCAGGTCGACTACAAGTTCGGCACGATGATCGAGGTGCCGCGCGGCGCGCTCACCGCCGACCAGATCGCCGAGGAGGCCGAGTTCTTCAGCTTCGGCACGAACGACCTGACCCAGATGACGTTCGGTTACTCGCGGGACGACGCCGAGGGCAAGTTCCTGCTCCAGTACGTCGACCGCAAGATCCTGCCGGTCAACCCGTTCCAGGTGCTCGACGCGACCGGCGTCGGCCAGCTGGTGCGCACCGGCGTGGAGAAGGGCCGCGCCACGAAGCCGAAGCTCAAGATCGGCATCTGCGGTGAGCACGGCGGCGATCCGGAGAGCATCGCCTTCTGCCACGATGTGGGGCTCGACTACGTCTCCTGCTCCCCGTTCCGCGTGCCGGTCGCCCGGCTTGCCGCCGCGCAGGCAGCGCTCGTCAGCTCCGAGGTTCGCGACCGCTGACGTCTCAGGCCGCGGAGAACGGCTAGAGGATCACGTTCGTCTCGTCATTGTCGAGCGGGCCGATGCAGCCGAGGACGTCGAGCAGGTCGACCAGGCCGTCGCCATCGTTGTCGATGCCGTCGGAGCACGCGGGCACCGTGCTCGCTGATGCGCTCGGCGTGGGCGTCGGCTCGGCGGTCGGATCCGGTGGCGCCGGCGTGGGCGTCGGCTTGGCGGTCGCGGCGGGCGTCGCGGTCGCCGTCGGCGTGAACGTTGGCCGAGCCGTCGGCAGCGCGGTCGCGTCCGGCGGCTCCGCAGTCGGCATCGGGGTCGATGGCGTCTCGCCTGGCGTGGCGGTCGGGCCACCGACCGGAGTCGGCTGTGCGGCCGGGCTGCTGAGCGTGGTGCCGCCGCCGAGGATGCCGGTGGTGTCGCTCGACTCGACGAGCCCTGGGGCGGGCGACGATCCGCCCTGCTGAGCGGGCTGACCGTCCGTCGCATCCGGCCCTGGAGGCGGCGTCGCCGGGGCGCCGCCGGCGTTGTCCGTGTCTCCGCCGGCCGCTGCGCCCGGCTGCAGCTCGACGGTGCCGCCGAGCGTGCCAGCGTCCACGCCGGCGCCGCTGACGGCCGTACTGATCAGGCCGCCGAAGGTGCTCGACCTGACCGACGGACCGGCGAAGGCGGCGACGATCGCGACGGCGAGCAGGCCGGTCGCCAGCGAGACGAGGACGGTGAGGCGCACGCGGGACATCGTCGGGTCGGCGACGTCCGACCGCGATCGTCCGAATGCCCGGATTCGATCTACCCAGGCACGCAGCCGGGCTGCCGCGGCCTTCCCCCGGTCGGTTCGCATCCCGGCCGCCCCTGCAACATCAGGGCCGGGCGGTGTCGCTCAGCTCGGCGACTTCGTCGGACGCGGCGTTCGACCGGCGCTGCTCGTTGCGGTCGCGGTGGGAACGCCGGTCGGGCTGGGCGTCGGCGCTGCCGTCTGCGTCGGGGTCGGTGCGGATGTCTGGGTGGGGACCGGAGCGTCGGTCGGCGTCGCGCTCGCCGAGGCCGTCGCGCTCGCTGAGGCCGTCGCGCTCGCGCGCGGCGACGCCGTGGGCGCCGGCGTCCGCGGTTGCGGACGTGGTGTCCGGGGTGCGGCGGTAGGCGGCGGTGGCGCTCCGACCGGCGAAGCCGTCCCGACCGTCGCTTCAGGCGTCGCGGTCACTGATTCGAACGCCGATGCCACAGCGGTCGCCAACGGCTCGCCGGGGGCAGACGGCATGGCAGAGGACGCCGGGGTTCCCCGAGCGGCGAGCACGGCGCCCGCCGGCGACGGCGAGGCGAACGCGGCGCCTCTGGCCAGCAGCTGCGAGCCGCCGATCCCGGCGACCGCGATGGTGACCACGGCGGCCGCCACGGCGCCCGCCCAGCGCAGCGACGGCAGCGTCCTGGATGGCGTGGCGCCACTCCGGGAAGCGGGGAGGATCGCGCGCGCCGGATCGATCCGGGCGAGCGCATCGAACGCGGCGATCTGGCGCAGGCACTCCGGGCAGACCGATGCGTGCAAGGCGGCGTCGCGCGGCGGCTCGCCCTCGGCGCCGGCGGCGAGCCAGGCGCCGAAGGTCAGGTGCGGATCGCTCGTGCGACGCGACGTCATGCAGCCGGTCCCCGGGCGGCCGGCCGGGGTGCGAAGCCGCGGGCCGCGACGAGCAGCACGCGATCGGCCAGCGGCCCGTAGCGGAGCTCATCGTCCGGCGCGGCAGCGTAGGCAGTCGCGAATCGGCGGCGCGCCGCCGACAGCAGACGGCGCGCCGCCACCGAGCTGACGCCGAGGATCGTGGCGACGTCGAGCGCGTCGAAGCCTTCCACCGACGAGGCGACGAGCGCGGCGCGCTCCCGGACCGGGAGCTCCCGGAGCGCCTCGAGCAGCGCATCGTCGACGCCGAGCGCGCGCAGGGGGCCGAGCGACGCGCTGAAGTGTCCGCCACCGAGTCGGCGCACCACGCGCGAGCGGAGCCAGGCGGCCGCGCGGTCGGGGTGTCGCAGCTCGCTCATCCGGCGTGACCCCTCCGCGAGAGCACGGCCGGCCGCGGCTGACGCCCGCGGGCGATCGCCGAGGGTGACGAGCAGCGCGAAGCCGTGCAGGCGCGCGGCGTGCACGTCACGGAAGGCAGCACGCATGAGCTCGAGGTCCTGCGGCGTCGGCATCGGTCCTTCTGAACGGTCGGGTGCGGTGCAGAATGGTCGGCAGGAGTGTAGTCGACCCGGGGGCCAGGGCCTAGAGGCCCGAACTTCGCGCCCGAGTCTTGCCCCGGGCTTGACATCGTGCTAAAATCATGTCTACCCCCTTGACAAACCACTTGACAGCGCCGTCGGGCGCCGAGATCCTGCCCGGTCCATGACCTCTTCCGGCATCGTCGCCGACATCAAGTCGAAGCTGAGCGTCGTCGACATCGTCGGCGAGACGGTCGCGCTGAAGCGCGCCGGCACGGCGTACAAGGGACTCTGCCCGTTCCATGCCGAGAAGACGCCGTCGTTCGTCGTCAATCCGGACCGCGAGAGCTGGCACTGCTTCGGCTGCGGTGAGGGCGGCGACATCTTCAGCTTCGTGATGCGCCGCGACGGGCTCGAGTTCCGCGAGGCGCTCGAACGGCTCGCCGAGCGGGCGGGCGTCGAGCTGAGCGAGCGCAGCGCGCGCGAGGACCGGCATCGCAAGCGGCTGCGCGACGCGCTCGAGGCGGCGATCGCCTGGTACCGCGAGGTGCTGCTGCGCACGCCGCAGGCCGAGCTGGCCCGCGCCTACCTCGCCGAGCGAGCCCTCAACGACGAGACGCTCGAGCGCTTTGGCATCGGCTTCGCGCCGGCGACCTGGGACGCCCTGACCAAGCGGCTGCGCGCCCGCGGGTTCAGCGACGAGGAGCTGGTCGGCGCCGGGCTGGCCAGCCCGTCGAACCGCGGCGGCGTGATCGATAAGTTCCGCGGCCGAATCATCATCCCGATCCGGGACCAGTCCGGTCGCGCCGTGGGCCTCGGCGGACGGATCATGCCCGGCGCGGAAGGCCCGAAGTACCTCAACTCGCCGGCGACCGCGCTCTTCGACAAGAGCCGCACGCTGTTTGCCATCGACCTCGCCAAGGCGGCCATCCGCCGCGAGAAGCTGGCGGTCATCGTCGAGGGCTACACCGATGTGATGGCCGCGCACCAGGCGGGCTTCACCAACGTCGTCGCGTCGCTCGGCACGGCGCTGACCCGCGGCCAGATCGAGCTCGCGACGCGCTACGCCGATGGGGTTGCGCTGGCCTATGACGTCGACCTTGCCGGCGAGGCGGCGACGCAGCGTGGCCTGCTCTCCGAGCTCGGCCCTGACCAGAGCGTCAGCAAGGTGCGCGTGATTCGGATCCCGGCGGGAAAGGATCCCGACGAGCTGATCAGGACCGATCCGGACGCGTGGCGCGCCGCCGTGGATGCGGCGAAGCCGGTGGTCGAGTACTTCATGGATCGCACCGCGGCGAGCGTCGACCTCTCGAGCGTCGCGGGGCGCCGGGAGGTGACCGCACGCGTCATCGCGCTGCTGCGCCGCGTCGGCGACCCCATCGAGCGGGCGCTCTACCTGCAGCAGCTGGCCCGGCTGGTCAACGTCGAGGAGCGGATTCTCGGGGAGGCACTGGCCAGGGCGCCCGCGCCCCGGTCCGAGCCGCAGCGCCCGGCCGCAGCCGCCGAGCCACCGGCCGAGCCGATGCTCACGCCGCTCGAGGCAGAGGCGATCCAGCTGCTGCTGCTCAACCCCGACGCGGCGGAGGAGCTCGACGACCCGGAGATCCTCGACGGCGAGGGGCGGTTGCCGTTCCGTGACGCGGTCGCGCTGTCCCTCATCGACGCGTGGCGGCGGCGGCCGGCCGACGCCGGCGTAACCGGCGCCGAACTCGAAGCGTTCGTTGGCGCGCTGGACCCCGCCACCGCGGCACTGGCGCGCGGCGTGCTGGCCGATATCGCCCGGGCGGATGCCGGCCCGCGCCTGTCCGCCGACCAGGCTCGCGACGCGCTGCGCACCTGCCTGCTGCGGCTGCGCACGTCACGCATCGACGAGGCCATGCGCGACGGCCGGCTCCTCGTCGAGGAGGCACAGCGCGAGGGGGATCGGGCGAGGCTCGAACTGATTGAACAGCAGATCATGCGACTCGGCCGTGAGAAGGCCGAGGTGACCAGGGCAATGCGAGAACCGGCACGAGCCGGAGCGAGGAGGAGCTGAGCGTGGCGACGACCACCACGAAGCGAGCAACCGCCACGGAGCAGGAGCAGGAGAAGGCCGAGCCCAAGGCGAAGGCGTCCGGCGCCAAGCCGGCTGCATCGGTGCCGAAGGCGGCTGCTGCGAAGCCGAAGGCTGCTGCGAAGACAAGGGCCGCTGTCGCGACGCCGAAGGCTGCCGCCGCGAAGGCGCAGACGAAGGCCAAGGGGCCGACCGCCAGGGCAGGATCGGGCTCGAAGGTCGCTGCCAACGGCAGCGGCGCGCGGGCGGCCGGCGCCGCCTTCGACCGCCTCCTGGAGCAGGGCCGCAGCGAGGGCTTCATCACCCAGGACCAGATCCTGGAGGTCATCCCGCAGCCCGAAGAGCATGCCGACGAGATCGAGGAGCTCTACGCCGCCGCCGAGGAGCAGGGCGTCGAGGTGCTCGACGCGAAGAACCAGCCGACCCTCATCGCCGAGCCGGAGACCGAGGAGGAGCAGCGGCAGGGCGCCAAGGACGAGGCCGAGGAGGACCTCGAGGCACTGGCCGCCGACCTCATCGGGATCGACGACCCGGTGCGCATGTACCTCAAGGAGATCGGCAAGGTCGCCCTGCTGACCGCCGAGGAAGAGGTCGTGCTGGCCAAGGCGATCGAGCTCGGCGAGCTGGCGGTCGAGGACATCGCCAAGGCGATGGTCGACCTGTACGCCTGGGTCACGCTCGGCACCGAGCCGAAGGCCCGCGCCATGGCCGCCATGCGGGCCTTCGACCTGCCCAGGGAGTCGCCACGCGTCACCGCCGATGCGATCGACTGGTGGTTCGGGCGGCGGGGCGAGACGATCGTGCCGCCGGCGATCAAGTTCACGAAGGCACGCAAGGCCGAGAATCTCGACGACGCGGCCCGCGAGCGGATCATGCACGCCGAGTCGCTCCTCAAGCTGCTGGTCACCGATCCCGCCGAGGGACTCAAGCAGGCGGTCGTGTTCGGGCACACGTATCGATTCCGCGCCATCGACCACGCCGGATCGTCCGAGCTCTACGAGCTCGAGCGCTGGGCGCGCGAGACGGCCGAGCAGATCGTGCGCGGCTATGTCGAGGACGGCAACGATGCGGCCTACCTGCACGAGCTCGGCTACGACCCGACCATCCCGGCCGAGGTCCCGCTCGAGCAGCGCCGCGGCATCCTGGTCGAGCAGTCGACTGATGCGCGCAAGCGCCTGACCGAGGCGAACCTACGCCTGGTGGTCAGCATCGCCAAGAAGTACATCGGGCGCGGCATGAGCTTCCTGGACCTCATCCAGGAGGGCAACATCGGCCTGATCCGCGCCGTCGAGAAGTTCGACTACGAGAAGGGCTTCAAGTTCAGCACGTACGCCACGTGGTGGATCCGCCAGGCGATCACGCGGGCCATCGCCGACCAGGCGCGGACGATCCGCATCCCGGTGCACATGGTCGAGACGATCAACCGCCTCATCCGGGTCAGCCGCACGCTGCTCCAGGAGCTCGGTCGCGAGCCGACCGTCGAGGAGATCGCGCGGCGGATGAGCCGCGACGAGATCATCCGCGAGCTGCGCGACAAGCTGCAGCGCGAGCCCACCGAAGCGGAGGTCGACGAACGCGAGGACGTCGGTCCGCAGACCGTCTCCCCGGAGAAGGTCCGCGAGATCATGAAGGTCAGCCAGGAGCCGGTCAGCCTCGAGACGCCGATCGGCGAGGAGGAGGACAGCCACCTCGGCGACTTCATCCCGGACCTCGCCTCGGTCGCACCTGCCGACGCCGCGAGCCACCAGCTGCTCAAGGAGCAGGTGGAGGGCGTGCTCGACTCGCTGACCATGCGCGAGCGGCGCGTGCTGCAGCTGCGCTTCGGCCTGGAGGACGGTCGCTCACGGACGCTCGAAGAGGTCGGTCGCGACTTCAATGTGACCCGCGAGCGCATCCGGCAGATCGAGGCCAAGGCGCTGCGCAAGCTCCGGCACCCGTCGCGCTCGCGCAAGCTCAAGGACTACCTCGAGTAAGGCTCACCGTTTGACCGATGCGCACCGGCGGGCGACGCGGCCGCCGGTGCGGCGTACCATCGCGGCCGATGGACCGCTTCCGCACCATCATCGAGCCGTTTCGCATCAAGAGCGTCGAGCCGATCCGGCTGACGACCGTGGACGAGCGTGACGCAAAGCTCCGCGAGGCCGGCTACAACCTCTTCAACCTGCACTCGGACGACGTCCTGGTCGACCTGCTGACCGATTCGGGGACAGGCGCCATGAGCGCCGAGCAGTGGGCCGGCATCCAGCGCGGCGACGAGTCGTACGCCGGCTCGCCGTCGTGGTTCCGCTTCCTGGCGGCGGTCCAAGAGCTCTTTCCGTTCGAGCACGTCATCCCGACCCACCAGGGGCGCGCCGCCGAGAAGATCCTGTTCACCGTCATCGGGGGTCCGGGCAAGGTCATACCCTCGAACACCCACTTCGACACGACTCGCGCCAATATCGAGTTCACCGGTGCCGAGGCCGTCGACCTGGTGATCGCCGAGGGGCGCGATCCGGCCGTCATCCATCCCTTCAAGGGCAACATGGACGCCGACGCGCTCGATGCCTGCATCCGATCGGCCGGACCGCAGAACGTCCCGGTCGTGTTCGTGACGATCACCAACAACTCGGGCGGCGGCCAGCCGGTGAGCCTCGCCAACCTGCGCAAGGTGCGCACCGTGTGCGACCGATACGGTCTGCCGCTCTTCCTGGACGCGTGCCGCTTCGCCGAGAACGCCTGGTTCGTCAAGCAGCGCGAGGAGGGGCAGGCGCATCGGTCCATCCCGGAGATCGTGCGCGACATGGCGTCGCTGGCCGATGGCATGACGATGAGCGGCAAGAAGGATGCGCTCGCGAACATTGGCGGCTGGCTGGCCATGAACGACGGTGCCTGGGCGGAGTCGGCCCGCAACCTGGAGATCCTGACCGAGGGCTTTCCGACGTATGGCGGCCTCGCCGGCCGCGACCTCGACGCCATGGCGCAGGGCCTGCGCGAGGTCGTCGACGAGGACTACCTGCGCTACCGGATCCGATCCACCGAGTACCTCGGGGAGGCGCTGCTGGCGGCCGGCGTGCCGTGCGTGCGACCGATCGGCGGGCATGCCGTCTACCTGGATGCGGCGGCGCTGCTGCCGCACATCCCGGCGCTGGAGTATCCGGGCCAGGCGCTCGCCTGCGCGTTGTACCGCGAGGGCGGCATCCGCGGCTGCGAGATCGGGACGGTGATGTTCGGCCTGCACCCCGACGGCTCCGAAACGGCGGCGCCCATGGAGCTCGTGCGCCTCGCCATCCCGCGCCGCGTCTACACCCAGTCGCACGTCGACTACGTGATCGAGGTGGTGCGCTGGGTCGCCGAGCGGGCCGCGGATCTGCGTGGGATGCGCATCGTCGAGGCCCCGCCGGCCCTGCGGCACTTCAGCGCGCGCTTCGCGCCGATCTGATCGCTAAGGTCAGCCGTCCACGCCGGCCTCGCCGACCGACCAGATGCGCTGGTTGACGATGTTCTCGAGCAGCTCCTGGCGGCCGGACACCGGTCCTGGCTCGAGGCGCTCGCGCTCGACGGTCTCGGCCAGGTCGGCCAGCGAGCGGTCGCCGTCGAGGATCGCCTGTCCCAGTTCACCCGACCAGCCGGCGTAGCGCTCCTGGCGTCGCCGCTCGAGCTCGCCCTGCTCGATCATCTCGGCCGCCACGAGCAGCGCGCGGGCGAGCGTGTCCATCCCGCCGATGTGAGCGTGGAACAGGTCGTCGCGCGCCAGGCTCTGCCGGCGCAGCTTCGTGTCGAAGTTGAAGCCGCCGGTCGTGAAACCGCCGGCGCGGAAGATTTCGTACATCGGCAGGGCCAGCTCGTCGACCGAGTTGGGGAACTGGTCGGTATCCCAGCCGTTCTGGGGGTCACCGCGGTTGATGTCGATCGACCCGAACGTGCCGAGCGCCAGCGCCGTGGCGACCTCGTGCTGGAAGCTGTGCCCGGCCAGCGTGGCGTGGTTGCCTTCGATGTTCACGCGATACTCGTCCGCGAGCCCGTGGCGCGCCAGGAAGCCGCTGACCGTCGCCACGTCGTAGTCGTTCTGGTGCTTGGTCGGCTCCTGCGGCTTCGGCTCCAGGAGCAGCGTCCCGCCGAACCCGATGCGCGCCCTGTGCTCGGCGACCAGGCCCAAGAAGCGCGCGAGCTGCTGCTCCTCGCGCGCGACGTCGGTGTTGAGCAGCGTCTCGTAGCCCTCGCGCCCGCCCCACAGCACGTAGTTCTCGCCGCCGAGCCGATGCGTCACCTCGAGCATCACCTTCACCTGCGCGGCGGCGTAGGCGAACACCTCCGGATCGGGATTCGTGGCGGCGCCGGCCGCGTAGCGTGGATGACTGAACAGGTTGGCGGTGCCCCACAGCAGGCGCCGGCCGGTGCGCGCCACGTGCTCCTCGATCTCGTCGGTGACCGTCTCGAGGTTGGCGCGTGTCTCGGCGAACGTGCGACCCTCGGGCGCAACGTCACGGTCATGGAAGCAGAAGAACGGTGCGCCGAGCTTCGACAGGAAGTCGAAGGCGGCCGCCAGCTTCTCGCGGGCGGCCTCCATCGGGTCCGCGGCGCTCAGCCACGGACGGTCGAACGTGCCGCTGCCGAACACATCGCTGCCGGGCCAATTGAACGAGTGCCACAGGCAGATCGCCACCCGCAGCTGGTCCTCCATCCGCTTGCCGAGGACCATCCGATCGGGGTCGTAGACCTTGAAGCTGAACGGATCGGTCGACTCGAGGCCCGCGTAGCGGATCGGTCCGGTGACGTCGCTGAAGAAGTCGGATTCCATGCTCCCGACGGTAGCATCCGGCGTGCGAGCGCATGCGGCGACGTATGACTGACCGATCCAACCGGGCCTGCAACGGCGACTCCAGGACGTGCGTGCTATCCTGTCGGGCGGCGCCGTTCGGCGCCTTTCGATCGCTCCGCGATCGCGCTCCGGCGTAGCTCAGTGGTAGAGCGGGCGGCTGTTAACCGCTTGGTCGTAGGTTCGAATCCTACCGCCGGAGCCA
>DASSTC010000085.1:0-33473 GCA_035708065.1 Candidatus Limnocylindria bacterium
CGAAGCCGCAAGTGCGGTGAGCTGCGGGCCGACGCCGGGATAGTCGAGCCCGGCCGAGATCGAGTGCGGCTCGACGACCTGGCCGTCGGCCGTCTGGGTCAGCATGGTGAACGCGCCGTGCAGCACGCCGGGCCGTCCGAGGCCGAGCGAGGCGGCATTGTCACCCAGCGCGTCACCCCGGCCGCCCGCTTCGACGCCGACGAGCCGCACGGGCGTATCGAGGAACGGCCGGAACAGCCCGATCGCGTTGGATCCGCCGCCGACGCAGGCGATCGCCAGATCCGGCAGGCGCCCGACCCGCTCGAGCAGCTGTGAGCGCGCCTCACGACCGATCACCGACTGCAGCTCGGCGACCATCTCGGGGTACGGATGCGGTCCGGCCGCCGAACCCAGGACGTAGAACGTCGTCTCCACGCTCGCCACCCAGTCGCGCAGCGCCTCGTTGAGCGCGTCGCGCAGCGTGCCGTTGCCGGTCTCCACCGGTCGCACCTCGGCGCCGAGCAGGTGCATGCGCTGGACGTTCGGCGCCTGTCGCTCGATATCGGTCGAGCCCATGTACACGACGCACTCCAGCCCGAGCAGCGCGCAGGCGGTGGCCGTCGCGACGCCATGCTGGCCTGCTCCGGTCTCGGCGATCACGCGTGGCTTGCCCATCCGCCTGGCCAGCAGCGCCTGGCCGATGGCGTTGTTGATCTTGTGCGCACCGGTGTGCGCCAGGTCCTCGCGCTTCAGGAACAGCCGTTGACCGATGCCGCCGCGCTCGGCGAGCGCGTCGGACGGGATTTCGAAGATGGACGTCGGGCGACCGATGAAGTCGCGATGCAGTTGCCGCAGCTCGGTTCTGAAGGTGGGGTCGCGCCGCGCGGCGGTCCAGGCGGCGGCCAGCTCGTCGAGCGCCGGGATCAGCGTCTCGGGGACATAGCGGCCGCCGAAACGGCCGAACCTGCCCCGAGCGTCGACCCGGTCTGCGCCGGTCGGGTCTCGCCGGGCGTTGCGCACGAAGGTCTCGACCCTGGCCGCATCCGGTTGGCCGTCGCGCTCCAACCCGCCGCTCGCGTCGACGAGTGCCGGGCGAGCCGTGGCGATCGCCGCCGCGACGTTGCGTGGCGTCAGGCCGCCGGCGATCCCGACCGGCACGATGCGGTTCAACCGTCGGGCGAGTGCCATCGGCGCCGCTCGCCCCACTCCCCCGCCCTCGTCGGCCGTCGCGGCCTCGAGGAGGAGCTGGGTCGCGCCGGCGGCGTACCACGCCTCGGCGAGCCGCAGCGTGGCGAGGACGCCGCCGGCCGGATGCAGCACGCCGATCAGCTCGGCGTGGTCGACGTCACGCACCCAGGGCGGCGGGACGTCGAAGCCGGCAAGCTGGATGTTCGAGATGCCGCTTTCCGTGGTGGCAGCCACGACCGCGTCACGTGTCGGCCGATGGAAGACGAGCACCGGCTGCGGCCCCCCGTTCAGACCCGCGGTCAGCTCACCGGCGAGCGAGGCGCTCACCGTGCGGTGGCGACCGGGCGCCACCACGAAGCCGACGAAGTCGGCCCCTGCCCGCACGGCGGCGCGAACGCTCGCCGCGGTCCGCGTGCCGCAGACCTTGACCTTCGCGCGCGTCGGACGCGCCGGCAGGTGCACGGCCCGCAGCGCGGGAGCGGCCTCGACCAGGCGCTCCGCGGCGCGACCCGGATCGCCGGAGCGAAGGAGGCTCGTTCCGACCAGCACACCGCGCGCCCCGGCCCTCGCAGCACGTGCCAGGTCATCGGCGCTCGCCAGGCCGCTCTCAGCGACGACCGTCGCGCCCGATGCTGCGGCGCGTTCGACCAGACGCAGCGCGGCGTCGACATCGGTCTTCAGCGTCGCCAGGTCGCGCGCGTTGACCCCGATGAGCGTCGCATCGGCCGCCAATGCGCGTTCGAGCTCTGCCTCGTCGTGCGCCTCGATCAGGGCGTCCAACCCGGCCTCGGCGGCGGCCTCGATCAGCTCGCGCAACGCGCCGTCCGGCAGCGCACGAACGATCAGCAGGACCGCATCGGCACCAATGGCGCGCGCCTGCCAGACCTGGTACGGCGTCGTCGTGAAGTCCTTGCGCAGGACCGGCAGACCGATGCCTCCCACCGCCCGCAGGTCCGCGTCGCTGCCACCGAACCGCGTCGGCTCGGTCAGCACCGAGAGCGCTGCCGCCCCCGCGTCGGCATAGGCGCGAGCCAGCTCCGCGGCGTCCGCTGGCCGCGGTCCGATCGCACCGAAGTCGCCCGATGACGGCGACGCGCGCTTCACCTCGGCGATCAGTCGCAGCCGGTCCCCATGGCGCAGCGTCGCCTCGAAACGGCGCGCGGGCGGCAGGGCCGCAACCTCGTGGCGCAGCTCGCGGAGCGGCACGATCAGAGCGTCACGCCGCGCCCGCTCGCGTGACGTCGCGATCAGCTCGTCGAGGACGGTCCGGCTCACGCCGCGATCCTCGCCGCGGCGGTCACCACGTCGGCCGCCGAGCCGCTGTCGATCGACTCGGCCGCCATCGCAATCCCCTCTCGCACGTCGCTCGCGCGGCCCGCCACGAACAGTGCCGCGCCGGCGTTCAGCAGGGTGACATCGCGCGCCGGCCCCGGCTCGCCGCCGAGCACCGAGACGGCGATCGCGGCGTTGAGCTGGGCATCGCCGCCTGCCAGGGCGGCCGCAGGTGCCGGGGTCAGTCCGAGCTCGCGCGCGTCGATCTCCATCTCGCCGGCCATGCGGCCCTCGACCAGCATGGCGCGGTTCATGCCGTTCAGCGACAGCTCGTCGAGCCCTTCGGGTGAATGCACGACCAGCGCCCGATCGACCTCGAGTCGGGCCAGCGCGCCGGCGATCAGCGGCAGCAACCGCTCATCGGCCACACCAAGCAGCTGGCGTCGGACGCCCGCCGGCGAGGAGATCGGTCCGAGCAGATTGAAGACAGTGCGAATCGGCAGCTCGCGGCGGATCGGCATGGCGTGCTTCAGCGCGGGGTGATACGACGGCGCGAAGATGAAGCCAAAGCACGTCTCGGCGATCGAGCGTCCCACCGCCTCCGGTCCCGGATCGAGCGGGATGCCGAGCGCCTCGACCAGGTCGGCGCTGCCGGATCGGCTGGTGATGGCACGGTTCCCGTGCTTGGCCACCGGCACACCTGCGCCGGCGACCACCAACGACGCCAGCGTCGAGACGTTGAATGTCCCGCTGCCGTCGGCGCCCGTGCCGCAAAGGTCGACCGCGTCCTCCGGCGCGTGGACGCGCACCGCGCGCGAGCGCATGACCCGTGCGAAGGCAGCCAGCTCCTCGGGGGTCTCGCCGCGCAGCCGCATCATCGACAGCAGTGCCGCGACCTGCGTCGCCGGCGCGGCGCCGTCCATCAGCTCTTCCATGGCCGCCTCGGCCAGTGCGGCGGGCATCGGCGCGCCGTTTGCCACCATCTCGACCGCTGCCGCGACGGCCGGTCGGTGCTCCTGCCGCGGCTCCTCGTTCGTCGTACCCGCCACTGCTCAACCTCGGGAAATGCCAACGCCTCCATCCTTGTCGTAGGGACGGAGGCGTTCTTCCGCGGTGCCACCCTGGTTCGAGCCCGCTGGGCGGGCTCGCGCTCTTGGTTCGAGCCCGATGCTAACGGGGGGCTCCCTCCGTCGCCGCCTACTGCCGCATCGCTGGATGCCGGTTCGGAGCGAGGCTCGCGGGTCCATTCGTCCGATGCGCTCCACGCCGGCTTGCACCCTTCCGGCTCGCTGTGGTGGTCGCTTGGTTCGGAGTACTCGTCCCGGTCACAGCCGGTGTTCGATTGGGTGGGCATGATCGGCCGATTCGGCCCGCGCGTCAAGGCGCCGCCTCGTCGCGACAAGGAAGACGGTCGCGTCACGGCGATTCGTGATGCTGTGCTGCACGAGTGCACGAGGACGAGCTCACGAACGGCGCTGACAGCGTGGCGACACCACCCATCGGCCATTGATAAGGGCCGAGTTACGAAAAGCCGCCGCCAGACGGCCCGACCACTGTATCGGTCAGGTGGTTCAGCCGAAGGAAGGAACGCGCAGGACCGCCACGTAGGTGCCGATCACCAGCACCGCCACGGCGACGAGATAGATGGAGGCACGCAGGGCGAGCGGCATCTCGCGATGCATCCGCTCGCCGCCAGGGCCGCGCCACATGGTCGACAGCGTCTCCACCTGGCGAGGCGGCAGCAGGAAGCCGAGGACCGCACCCACGATCAGGCCGCCGACATGCCCAGTCCAGCTGATGCCGGGGATGGCGAAGGTGAAGACGAGGTTGATGACGAGCAGCGTGCCGGCCTGGTTGAGGAGGGCCCGCGCCTGCCGGGTGGTGGCGACGTGATGGCGCCGGGAGACGATGAAGGCAAGGCCGAAGAGGCCGAAGATCGCGCCGGACGCGCCGGCCGCGGCCTGCTCGGGGGCGGCGAGGATGGTGAGCACGCTGCCGCCGGCCGCACACAGCAGGTACAGGATGAGGTACTCGACGTGGCCGTACATCTGCTCGAGGATCGGCCCGAACAGGTAGAGCGCGTACATGTTGAAGGCGATGTGCAGCAGCCCGAGGTGCAGGAAGGCGCTGGTGAAGATGCGCCACCATTCGCCCTCGGCAATGCCGTTGGCACAGATCAGCCCCGCCTCCAGGATCGGCGAGCCTGGACCGCAAGGCCCAACGGCCACGGGACCCTGCGTCGGTGCGCCGCCGCCGAACAGGCCGAAGTTGAAGCCGCTCAGCAGCCCGTCGGCCGCGAAGACCAGGACGTTGACCGCGATGATTCCCCAGGTGACCCACGCTGCGTAGGTGGCGTACGCGCCGCGAGCGCGGTTGAAATGACGCCGCGCGGCGAAGTCGTGCCCAGTCTCCTTCAGCAGCCAGGCGATACGGTTGGCGATCGCTCCGCGCTCGGCAGCCGGCGCACGCCGGTCCGCCTCGCGGTAGGCGGCGATCGCGTCCTCGAGCTCGCCGTCGCGCACCAGCTGCTCGGCGACCGCCTTGTAGCCCTGCCAGTCGGCGCGGCCGCCGGAGCGGGCCGCCTGCTGCCAGGCGACCATCGCGCCCGGCTCGTCGTCGTTGCGATAGCGCGCCTGGCCAATCGCCAGCCACGCTTCGCCGGAAAGGTCCTGGTCCGGATGCCCGGTCAGCGGGCCGAGGATGCGCACAGCGCCGTCGAGGTCACCCGAGTCGAGCAGCCGGCGGCCCTCCTCGAGCCGCATCCTGGGTTCGTCAGTCATCGGCCGGTAGTATGCCGATGAACGTGAACGACCGCCGAGAAGTTGGCACCTCGGCGGTCGTTCAGGCACCCGGCAGTCGGGCGCGCCGCTCCGATTGGGACGGAGCGAGCCTCATTGGCGGCGGTCGGTCGATCGCCGCGAACGCGGAGTCGGTTACTTGCTGCGGCGGAGGAAGTCGAGCACGTCGTCGTAGCGGAAGCGACGATCACCGCGCTTGCAGACACGGAAGAACGGCAGCTCGCCGCGGTCTCCCAGGCGCTTCACGGTGTTGACGTGCAGGTGCAGCATCTCGGCGACTTCCGACGCCGTGAGCAGCTTCCCCACCTCGTTGGTCATCATCGGTCTTGGTTCTCCGGATCACGCGCCGCTCGGAAGGGTGCGGTCGGCGCTGTTCGTGATCGGATAGTAAGGTTGAGGTGCCGTGTTCAGGCCCGGTACTTTCGGGCATCAGGAGGGGTACTTCCCGCGCCATGTCGGTCTACGAGCGCCACGTCTTCGTCTGCACGCGGGGCGAGTGGTGCGCCGCGGTGGATGGTGACGGCCTCGGAGTGCACGCACGGCTCAAGGCGCGGGTGAAGGCGGCCGGTCTCGGCGACCGCGTCCGCATCAACCACTCCGGCTGCTTCAGCCAGTGCGGCAACGGACCGATGCTGGTGGTCTATCCCGATGCCGTCTGGTACGCCCACGTCACGCCGGATGACGCCGACGAGATCTTCGAGCGGCACATCGTCGGCGGCGAGACCGTCGAGCGTCTGCGCTACGACCCACCGACCCCGGGCGCGCACAAGCTGGCACGCGACGAATCGGGACGCGTCATCGAATGAGCGATGCGGCCGAGCGCCTCCTTCGCGAGCGCATCCAGGCGCGCGAGGATCGAGACTACGCCCGGGCCGATGCGCTGCGCGACGAGCTGCGCGCGCTCGGCTGGGAGGTGCAGGACTCGGCGTCCGGCTCCGCGCTGCGCCCGGCGCTGCCCGATGCGCCCGCGTCAACCGGCTACGCCGACCCTGGAGACCTCGCCTCGCTGCTCGACCAGCCGGCGACACTCGACGCGTCGCTGGTCGTCGTCGCCGAGGAGCATGGGGAGGACCTCGAACGGTACCTGCGCGCGCTCGCCGCGTCTCCGCCGTCGGCCGGCACCGAGCTCATCGTGGTCAGCAACGCACCGTCGTACGACGTGGCGGGCATGATCCCGCCCGACGCCACGCTGCTCGCGACGAGCGCCCGCCTCGGCTGGGCGGACGCCGTCAACCTCGGGCTGCGTCGCTCGCGCGGCGAGGTGACGATCGTGATGGACACCTCGGTCGAGCCGGTCGGCGACTTCGTGAGGCCGCTGCTCGCGGCGTTCGACGACCCCGGCGTTGGTCTCGCCGGCGGCTGGGGCCTGGTCACCGACAACGGGCGCCAATTCGAGGAGGCGCCAGCCGGTCCGGTGCACGCGATCGAGGCGTATTGCCTGGCCATTCGGCGCGAGGCGCTGCACGCGGTCGGTGGCTTCGATCCGCATTTCCGCTTCTATCGCAACGCCGACATCGACTTCGGCTTCGCCGTCCGCGACGCCGGCTGGCGTGCTGTCGCCGTCGAGCTGCCGCTCGTGCGCCACGAGCACCGCGGCTGGACGGCACTGCCCGAGGCCGAACGCGACCGGCTGTCGAAGCGGAACTTCTACCGCTACCTCAAGCGCTGGGGTGATCGGCCGGACCTGCTCGCCATTCGCTGACTCGCGCCAGCCGGCAGATCGCGAAGGCGCAGGCCACGACCGTATCGGCCAGGCGCTGGTGGTCGATCGTGTCCGGCAGGTCCATCCCGGTGTGGTAGCGCGGGTTGCGCAGGTCGGCGGTATCGGTCAGCTGAATCGCCGGGATGCCATGCCGCCAAAAGGCGACGTGGTCGCTTCGGGCGAAGTGGCGCACCGTCGGCACTGCCCATGGCAGGATCCGGCCGACGACCGGCAGGTCGAGCGGGTCGCGCACCAGCAGCGCCGCGTCCGGCCCCGCGCTGGCCAGCAGGCCCTCGCCCACCGCCCTCGCCAGCGGCTCGCTCGAGGACCGATACACCAGCAACGTCCAGACCGCGGCCATGTCGAGCGCCTCGGCGCGACGCAGCTGGCCGGGGTAGAGCACGCCCAGCCCCGGCGGCACGCGCTGGGTGCTCGCGCGACGGTCGGTGAAGCCGATGCATTCGAGGACGATCGCGCCGGCGACTTCGCCAACCGCGAGCAGCTCGCCGATCAGTGCCTCGCTGCCGGCGAAGTCGCCGGTCTCCTCGAGGTCGACGGCGGCCAGCACGACCGATCGTCGGAAGCGGAATGGCTCGAGGACGCGCGCCAGCTCGAGCAACGCCACGACTCCGCTGCCGTTGTCGTCCGCCCCGCCGGAGCCCGCGACCGTGTCGAGATGCGCGATCACGACGAGCGCGGCTCGCTCGGAGCCCTCGCGGCGCGCGACGACGTTCGCGCCGCTCGCGAACGGCCGTCGCTCGGCCGGCCAGGCGGCATCGGTCAGACCGGTGGCCACGAATGTCTCGGCTGCCTCCATCCGCTCCGCATCCGAGCGGCGGTGGCGCGGCGCGGGGAGCGCCTGGAGATCGGCGCGCAGGCGCTCGACGCTGACGCGGCCAGCCAGGTCGTCCAGCAGCTCGTGCTCGGGACCGGCGAGCGGGCGCAGGCGGGGCTCGGCCGTGAACCGGATCAGCGGTGGCCCTCCACGCAGGTGCAGCCTCCTGGGCCGACGAGCGCCGCGTGCCTGGTCCCGGGCGGCAGGACGAAGCCGTCGCCCGGCCGGAGGTCGACGGCCTCGCCTTCGACCGTGAAGGTGATCGACCCCGCGGCGCACATCAGCAGCTTGGTGTACGGGTGGCTGTGCTCGGCATAGCGGTCATGCGGCCCGTTCGACCACGCGGAGGGAGCCACATCCTCCTCGCGCAGCCGGCGCTCGACCGATGCGACCGACGGTGCCTCGTCCGACGTCCAGGCGAGGCGCACGAGCCTCGCCACGGCGGCGCTACTCGACCTCGATGCTCTCGTGCGACCTCGTTCGGTCCGGCGCGGCCGATGGCTCCTCGTCGCCGAGCCGGCCGATCCAGTTGTCGAGATACACCCGCGCGGCGAGGAGCTGCTCGCGACCGGCGGCCTTCATATGCCGGCGCGCATCCTCGGGAAAGACGTTGTGCATCACTGCCCAGAACGCGGTCTCGGCGGCGGACCGGCCGGTGCCGCGCCGCTGCCGCTGCTCGAGCTGCGCGATGCGCTCCTCAAGTTCGATGACGCGATCCTCATCCTTCATCGCCAACTACCTCCTGCTGGACTCCGCGGTCGGCGCCGCGAAGCGGATCTTGAGCACATGGTCGTCGAAGCGGGCGTCGAGCGTCGGCGCCTCCACGAGGGCGCGCGGCAGGACAAGGTTACGCCGCCACGTGCCGACGTCGATGAGCAGCTCGTCGCCGCGTCGCGACAGCTGGATCTGCTCCTTGCTGGTGAATGGCAGCTCCACGGCGAGCTCGTACACGCCATCGTTGCGTGTCGCCCTGTATGGGCGGCCCCGGTAGAAATAGTCGGTCGGATCCTTGTCGCCGTACAGCGCCGCGGCGAGCTCGCGCAGCATGTCGATGCCGACCATCTCACGGTCGAAATACGGCGCCTGACGAACGGGGATCGGCATGAACGCCTGCTCGACCATCGGCACGTATGACTGCTGCGTCTCGTACCACCCCTGGAAGTAGTCGCCGACGCCCTTGGGCAGCACCCGGTTGGCGACCACCAGGTCGGTCGGGTAGTCGTACAGGTGGAAGTAGGTGAACGAGCGCTCGGCTTCCTTGATCACCACCTGCTCGAAGGTGAGCACCAGCCGGACCGAGGTCTTGTCGCGGTCGGCGAGCAGGTCGTGCATGTGCTCGAGCTTGCCGAAGAGCTCCTCGCCGGCATTGAAGACCTCGTCGTTGGGCATCGGCATCCCGACGACGCGCTGGATGAGCGGACCGGTCAGCTTGGCGACACGCCGTCCCAGCGGCTCGACCTTCTCCATCCACCATTTGGCCGCCTCGGGCAGGCTCAGCAGGCGCAGCGTCTCGCCGGTCGGTGCGGCGTCGACGACCACCACGTCGTACTTGCCCGAGTCATGGTGATCGGCGATCCACAGCAGCGAGCCGACCTCGTCCATGCCGGGCAGGACCGTCATCTCCTCGGCGAGCACCTCGTCGAGGCCGCGCCAGCGGAGGACCGATGCGGCGTACTCCTGGATCCGTCCCCAGTACTTGGAGACGTTGTGGAAGACCTCGGACTCCTGGCCCCACAGGTTCGGCGCCACCTCGATCGGCTCGGGCGACAGGTCGACGCCGAAGGCATCGCCCAGGCTGTGGGCGATGTCGGTCGACATCACGATCGTCCGGTAGCCGCGTTCGGCGCAGGCGAGCGCGGTCGCGGCCGCGACGCTGGTCTTGCCGACGCCGCCCTTCCCGGTATAGAGCAGGATGCGGGTCACGAGCGAACAAACCCCCGAACGGACAGGACCCCGATTCTAGGCGCTAGCGAACGACGACGGCCGCCTTCGACTCCGCAGTGCTGCCATCGACCCGCGTGACCGACACCAGGTAGTCGAACGGGTCGACGTAGGGGCGCACCTCGCGCTGGTACTGGGTCTTCACGTCGGCCGGCATCGCCGCCTCGATCGCGGCGCGCAGCGCGGCGAGATCGAGGTAGCTGCTGGCGGCGTTGCTCGTCCCGCCGGCACCGGCGATCGCCGCGCGGAACCGCTCCGACGCGGCGAGTGACTCGCTCTCGGGCAGCGCCAGCACGCGGCCGACGAAACGGTCGCCGAAGCCGATGACGACGCGCGCATCGGTCACCGCGTACTGCACCGCCAGCGCGGACGGGTCGATGCCCTCGAGGGCATGCAGCTCGTGGTACCGGATGGTGGTCACCGTGGTGCCGTCGACGGTCTCGTCCCCGACGCTGATCGGCGCACCTGAACCGCCGGCGGCGAGGCGCACCAGCGCGGTGAGCTGGCCGAGCCGCTGACGGGCGGCATCGGCGTCCGCCGGGGTGATGATCAGGCCGCCGTACGGCTGATCACCGTCCCAGCCGGCGACGATCGCGCCATCCTTGACCCAGCTGACGAACGACTCCAGGTCGCCGCCGAGCGCGGCCTCGACCTGGTCGATCTGCTCCTGCGTCGCCCCGGCGGTGGCGGCACCGATCTTCATGCTGCGCACGAACTGGGTCAGCGCCGGTCCGAGGTTCCCGGCGTCACTGAAGAAGATCGCGTCGTTCGGCGTCCAGCGAGCGAGGTCACGCTGCGCGTTCGACGGGGCGAAGCTGCCGGTCGCGGCATCGCTGACCATCTGGAACACCAGCCGGTCGCTTTCGAACCGCGCCGCGCCGACGCCGAGCTGCGGCACGGATTTCGTCATCTCGTCGAGCATGTCGCCGAGCCCGGGCGAGGCCTTCTCGGCATCGGCGCGTAGCTGCTCGTAGATTCGACCGGAGTCGACAGCGACGAAGCCGGCACGGTCGGCCGGCAACCGAGCCGCCAGGGCGCGCAGGTCGTCGCGCGCGGCCAGGCTCTGCGCGGAGCCGGCGTGAACGTCGAGCGCGCGCTCGACCGCATCCGCACCGGTGCCGAGCAGCACCTGATCCGGAGTGATCGCGTAGGCGAAGCCGGGCGGTTCCATGAACCGGTGGTGATCGGCCGATGGCTTGGTGTCGAGCATCCACACCTGGACGCCCTGGTGCTGCTCGCTGCTGAAGCTGGCGCCCTTCTGCTGTGCTTCGGCGCGCATCCGATCAGCGAACGTGGTCGCGGCGGCGACATCGGTCACGCCCAGCGAGGCGACCGTCTCGGGCACCTTCATCTGCGTCGGATCCGTTGTTGTCGGGTAGTCGTGCAGCGCGACCGCCACCTCGCCGCTGAACCACGGAGCGATGTCGTTGCTGTACGAGACCTTGGCGTCGTGCTCCTTGGCCAGCTGCTGGTCGAGCCAGTCGGCCAGGCCGACGCCCAAGAGCGTGTCGGTGTCGATCGGCTCGAATCGGTCGAGCACCGCGCGGGCCATCGCCCGCTGGTCGCCCGGCAGGTCCAGGCGAGCCTCGAAGTACATCACCGCGTCCGCGGGAACATACGTGGCGGCCGGACCGGCGCCCGCGCCGGCGTTGCGGCCGCCGACCAGGAATGCGCCCGCCACGGCGCCCATGGCGATCGCCAGGATGGCGACCGCGGCGATGACGGCCACGGCCCAGCGCGGTCGCGCTCCTGCCGGACGAGTGACCGGCGTCCCCTCTTCGATGATCACGGGCTGCACTCCTCGGACCGTGCGCTTGCTGACGACGCCGGCAGCATAGGCGCCTCGGCACTTCGTCGCCATAGGACCTCCTGCCCGGACCCGCTCGCAGATGCGAGCAGCACACCCACGGCGCGGCCGGCATGCGCTGCTAGAGTCGGCTCGTGATCGGTCCGGGCGTCGTCGAGGGCATCGCCGCCGCGGTCTCGTTCGGATCCGGCGACTTCCTCGGCGGGATCGGCGCCAAGCGCGCCGGCGGGATGATCGTCGCGGCGGGGTCGCAGCTGGTCGGTGCGGTTGCGCTGGTGCTCTTCCTGTTGATCGACGGCTCGCCCGCGCCACCGATCTCCTCGCTCGCCATCGCAGCCGGAGCGGGAATGTTCGGCGTGGTCGGCGTGGCAGCCCTGTACCGTGGCCTGACGCTCGGCAGCATGGGGCTGGTGGCGGCCGTTTCGGCGCTCGGATCGGTCGTGCTGCCGTTGTTGGTGACCGTGTTCGTCTACCGCCTGGCGATCGGCGAGCTGCAGGTCGTCGGCGTTGCCTGTGCCGCTGCGGCGGGGGCGGCGGCGAGCGGGGCGGCGCGCGACGCGGCGTCGCGATCGGCGCTGCTGCTGGCCCTCGGCGCGGCGCTGGCCTTCGGGATGTGGTACGTGCTGCTCGACCTGGCGGCGGGCGACGGTGAGCTGTGGGCGCTGACCACCAGCCGCGTGACCGCGACGGTCTTCATGAGCGGCCTGGCGCTGGCCGTCGTCCGACGCGGCGTCGCCGATCGCGTCCGGCGAGCCTGGCCGCTGATGGTCTTCGCCGGCCTGTTCGACGTGGGCGGCAACGTGCTGTTCGTGCTGGCCAGCAGCCAGATCGAGGTCGGCCTGGCCGCGGCGCTGTCAGGCATCTACCCCCTGGTCACCATGCTGCTCGCCTGGGCGATCCTGCGCGAGAAGCTGCCGCCACTCGGCCTGCTCGGCGTCGGGCTGGCACTGACCGGGATCATCCTCATCTCCATCGGCGGCTGATCGTCCGCCGGTCCGACCGTCTCGAACAACCTCAGTAAGCCGCTGGTAAGCGGCTGGTAATGGGTCATGCGCTTTCCTGTCGTCCTCGCGACCGCCCGGATTGCCAGCCGGGCGCGCGAACGCAGGAGGTGCCCCATGCCGTCCCATCCTCGCCTCACCCGCATCGTCGGAGCCTTCGTCGCCAGCTCGCTGATCCAGGCGCTGCTCGCCGGCGTCGCGGCTGCCTGCAGCAACGGCAACGGATTCCCGCTGCTCGGCGTGTAGCGCCCTCAGCGCGCGATCGCGGCGTCCGAGCTCAACCGTGATGCCAGGTAGACCGGGATGACCGACAGCGCGATGGCGATCACGGCCACGACGTTGACGATCGGTGCCTGGTTGGCCAGGCGGTAGTTGTTGAAGATCCAGATTGGCAGCGTCTGCACGTCGCCGCGGGTGAAGGTCGTGACGATGATCTCGTCGAACGACAGCGCGAAGGCCAGGAGCCCACCGGCCAGCAGTGCGCTGCGCATCGCCGGGAAGGTGATGTAGCGGAACGTCTGCCACGTATCGGCCCCGAGGTCGGCCGAGGCCTCCTCGATCGACCCTGCGCTGCGGCGCAGGCGGGCGATGACGTTGTTGTAGACGAGCACGACGCAGAACGTGGCGTGGCCGATGACCACTGTTGCCATGCCGAGCCCCAGCCCCAGCGTGCCGACGGCCGAGTTGATGGCGATGCCGGTCACGATGCCTGGCAGCGCGATCGGTAGGATGACGAGGAAGCTGATCGCCTCACGCCCGAAAAAGCGGTACCGATGCACCGCGAGCGCTGCAAGGCTGCCGAGCAGCAGCGCGATGCTCGTCGCGCCGAGCCCGGCAAGCACCGAGGAGAGCAGCGCCTCTCGAACGCCGGTGTTGGCGAGTGCCCGGGTCCACCACTCGAGGGTCAGGCCCGGGATCGGCCAGGACGGCACCAGGTTGACGTTGAAGGCGTACAGGACGACCAGCGCGAGCGGGATGTAGATGAAGGCCAGCACCGCGGCCGTCGCCACTCGCAGGCCGATGCGGGTCAGCGCGCCGCTCGGCATCACAGCGCGTCGAAGGCGCCGAGGCGCCGCGCCAGCAACAGGTAGACGATCATGACCACCACCGGCACCGTGGCAAACGCCGCCGCGAATGGCAGGTCACCGGAGCTGCCGACATTGGCGTAGATGACGTTGCCGATGAATTGGGTGCTCGACACGAGCTGCGGGGCGATGTAGTCGCCCATCGTCAGGCTGAAGGTGAAGATCGAGCCCGCCACGATGGCCGGGAAGACGAGTGGCAGGATCACCCGGCGAAACGTCATCCACGATCGCGCCCCCAGGTCGCCCGATGCCTCGAGCAGCGAGGACGGAATGCGCTCCAGCCCGGCGTAGATCGGCAGGATCATGTACGGCAGCCACAGGTAGCTGAAGACCAGCCAGGTGGCGACGTCGCCGAACCCGGGTCCCTTGAGCCCGAGCGGTGCCAGCGCCCAGTTGAGAATGCCGTCCTCGGCGAGGATCACCCGCCAGGCGTAGACCTTGACGAGGTAGCTGGCCCACAGCGGCAGCAGGATGCCGACGACCAGCAGGTTCCGCGTCCGGCGCGATGCGACGCGGGCCATGTAGTAGGCCACCGGGAAGCCGAGGGCCGCGGTGGTGATCGTCACCGCCGCGGCGATCCCCAGCGTCCGCAGCGTGATGGCCCGGTACACCTCGGTCGTCGCCAGGCGCTCGAAGTTCTGCAGCCCGGGCTGGCGAACGATGTCGGTCGTGAACGGATCGATCCGGAAGAAGGCGTTGACGAACAGGATCGCCAGCGCGCCGAGGTAGGCGATCAGCAGCCAGCCGAGCGGCGGCGCGAGCAGCAGCGCCAGCGCTGCGCGCGGCTGACGATGGAAGAACGCCGCCAGCCGGCGAGCCCATGACGGCTCGGCGGGCGAGCCGGCGCCCGGAGTGCTGGCGGCGGATGCGGTCATCGGAGGGTGCTGAGTCCCGGTGGCCCGCAGCGGGCCACCGGGCATCGGTCAGGGCTGGTTAGCCCTTGATCTCGGTCCAAGCCTTGATCCAGTCGTCGAAGCCGACACAGATGTCGCCGCGACCGTCCAGGCACTGCTTGGTCGGGGTGGTCCAGTAGTAGACGTCCTTCCAGAAGTCGGTCTCCTCCGCCTGGAAGGTCGTGCAGAAGTCCGCGCTGCTCGCCAGGGCACACGACTTGGAGTTGGCCGGCGCCTCGCCGAACCACTCCGCGACCTGGATGTTCACGTCCGGCGCGACGATGTGGTTGAGCCACTTGTACGCGCAGTTCGGATGCGTCGTCTTCGAGTTGATCATCCAGGTGTCGGACCAGCCGGTCGAGCCCTCCTTGGGCTTGATCGCCTTGACCGGCACCGGTTGCTCGGCACCCTCGAGCAGGTTGGTGATGATCTGCCAGGTCGTGCCGATCACCGAGTTGCCGTTGGTGAAGGCGTCGATCTCCTTGGTGTAGTCGCTCCAGTACTCCCCGATGAGCGTGCGCTGCGTCTTCAGCAGCTTGACGGCCGCATCGAACTGCGTCTGATCGAGCGCGTACGGGTTGGTGATCTTCAGGTCGGGCTGTGCCTTCATGAGGTAGACCGCCGCATCCGCGATGTAGATCGGCGCGTCATAGGCCGTGACCTTGCCCTTGTACGGCGAGTTGGCATCGAACACCGCGCCCCAGCTGTCCGGCTCGGCGCTGACGGTGTCGGTGCGCCACATCAGCAGGTTCGCGCCGCGACCGTGCGGGACGCCGTAGTGCACCTTGTTCACCGTGTTCCAGGGCCGGTCCTTGAGCGACGGGAAGATGTCGGCGTAGTTGCTCACCAGGTCGACGTTGATCGGCTGGACATAGCCGCCGGCCACCAGCCGCAGGCTGGCGTCGCCGGACGCCGAGATGACGTCGAAGTCGGCGCCCGAGCCCTTGGTGAAGAGCTGGTACGCCTCGTCCGAGGTACCGAACGTGGTGACGCTCACCTTGCAGCCGGTCTCCTTCTCGAACGGCGTGACCCAGTCGACCGTCGGATCGGTCGAACCGTTCTCGGCATAGCCGGGCCAGGCGAGCACGGTGAGCGCTCCCTCGCCGTTGCCGACCGAGGTCGGCAGGCTGACCGATGGCTGCGCCGGCCCACCGCCGCCGCATGCCGCCAGGACGAGGGAGAGGGTCGCGAGGAGTCCGAAGTGGCGGGATCTCGACATGGTTCCTCCGTTCAGCTGCCCGACAGGGACAGCACGTGACGCCGCTTCCAGACCAGCCGGACTGCCCGGCCGCGAGCGGCCAACGCCTCCATCGAGGAGGACTCCAGGTTCTGCTGGGTGACCAGCAGCTCGCCCCCCGCATCGAGTGACACCAGGTAGCGCGTGTCGGAGCCGAGGTACACGACGTCGCGGACGTGGCCGTCGGCCGCCTGCTCGTCGTCGCCGACCGGCGCAGAGCGGTCGGTCATGCGGATCTTCTCGGGACGAACGCTGAACCGGCCGGACCGACCGATCACCGCCTCGGCATCGGTCCCTTCGAGCAGGTTCGAGGTACCGACGAAGCCGGCCACGAACGCGGTGGCCGGATGCTCGTAGACCTGCGCCGGCGAGCCGATCTGCTCGATGCGGCCTCCGTTGAAGACGGCCAGCCGATCGCTCATGGTCAGCGCCTCGTCCTGGTCGTGGGTGACGTACACGAACGTGATGCCGACCTGCTCCTGGATCCCCTTGAGCTCGATCTGCATCTCCTGGCGGAGCTTCAGGTCGAGCGCGCCGAGCGGCTCGTCGAGCAGCAGGACGCGCGGCCGGTTGACGAGCGCGCGGGCCAGCGCCACCCGCTGGCGCTGGCCACCCGACAGCTGCGCGGGCCGGCGACGCTCGTACCCGTCGAGCCGCATCATGCGCAGCGCGTTGCCGATGCGCGTCGCACGCTCGGACCGCGGCACGCGGCGCACCATCAGCCCGTAGCCGACGTTCTCCTCGACGCTCATGTGCGGGAAGAGCGCGTAGTCCTGGAAGACGGTGTTGACGTCGCGATCGAACGGCGGGACGCCGGTCACGTCGCGTCCGGCGAGCACCACCCGACCGGAGGTCGGCTCCTCGAAGCCGGCGATCAGGCGCAGGGTCGTCGTCTTGCCGGAGCCCGAGGGTCCGAGCATGGAGAAGAACTCGCCGTCGGCGATCCGCAGGTCGATGCCGTCGACCGCCACGGTCTCGCCAAAGCGCTTGTGAAGCGACTCGAGGGCGACGGCGCCGGACCGGAGTGGGTCGTCGACGGTGCCCACGCCGGCGGCCGCGGCCGCGCCCGGGGAAGGGGTCATCGGTTCGACGGCCAAGCGCTCCTCGGGGTACGTCGCTGACGAAACTGCGCGCACTCTGCGGTTTGCCCGGTGTGCTGTCAAGCGGCTGCCAGCGCGCCCGCGGGTATCATGATCGGCGCCCCCTCGGGCCACCGATCCTGCTGCACCACGAGCGAATGACGTTCGACCGCGTTTCGGTCGTCGAGCACGGCCTCGACGACTATCTGGACCACGCTACGCCCGCCTCGTCGCGCCTCGCGCCGGACGAACCGCTACGCACCGGCACGACGCTGACGTCGCGTGCCGCCATGGCGATCTTCGAGGACCAGCTCGCCAGCCGACAGCTCGATGTCGCCGCGCGCGAGCTGAAGAAGACCGACCGCAGCTTCTACACCATCGGCTCGGCCGGGCACGAGCAGAACGCGGTGCTCGGCGCACAGCTGCGCCTGACCGATCCGGCCTTCCTGCACTACCGATCCGGCGGCTTCATGATGGCCCGCGCCCGCCAGCTGCCGGGCAGCACGCCGGTCTTCGACACGTTGCTGGGTGCCGTCGCATCGAGCGAGGATCCGATCGCCCAGGGGCGCCACAAGGTCTGGGGCAGCCGCGCGTTGTGGGTCCCACCCCAGACCAGCACGATCGCCAGCCACCTGCCCAAGGCGATGGGCCTCGCCTTCAGCCTGGCGCGCGCACGACGCCTGGGCGTGGACAACGACCTCCCCGCCGATGCCATCGTCATGTGCTCGTTCGGCGACGCCTCGGCGAACCATGCCACCGCGCTGTCGGCGATCAACACCGCGCGGTATGCCGCGCGCATCGGTCTGCCCATGCCGATCCTGTTCGTCTGTGAGGACAACGGCACCGGCATCAGCGTCGACACGCCGCCCGGCTGGATCGCCGAGACATTCGGCAACCAGGCGCACCTTGGCTACGCCTGCGCCGACGGTGAGCTGGACGAGGTCTGGAACGTCGTCGAGCGGGCCATCGCGATCGTGCGCCACCAGCGCATCCCCCTGTTCCTGCAGCTCAAGGCCGTGCGGCTGTGGGGCCATGCCGGCAGTGACGCCGAGCAGACGTACCGCACGTTGCGCGAGATCGCGCGGACCGAGGCTGCGGATCCGCTCCTGCGCAACGCCCGAACGCTCATCGAGCGCGGCGCGACGACGCCTGCTGCACTGCGCGCCTTGGTGGCCGACACCCGTCAGCGGGTGATGGCGGCCGCCGAGGAGGCAACCCGCCGGCCGCGGCTGACGACGACCGCCGAGGTCGTCGCGCCGATGGCGCCCGACCACCCCGTGGAGCAGGCGGCACGCGCCGCCAGGCCGGTACTCGACGAGGAGGCCCGCCGCGAGCTGCTCGGTGGGACGCTTCCCGAGGAGAGCATGCTGCCGACCGTCCGCACGCTGGCCGGCTGCATCAACGCCGCGCTGGCCGACGAGTTCGCGCGGCGCCCGGAGCTCGTCCTGTTCGGCGAGGACGTCGGTCGCAAGGGCGGCGTCTACAACGTCACCCACGGGCTGCAGCAGCGCTTCGGCAACGGTCGCGTCTTCGACACGCTGCTCGACGAGACCTCCATCCTGGGGATCGCCCAGGGCGCTGCGGCCACCGGACTGCTGCCGATCCCCGAGATCCAGTACCTCGCCTACCTGCACAACGCACTGGACCAGCTGCGCGGCGAGGCGGCATCGCTGCAGTTCTTCAGCAGCGACCAGTTCCGCAACCCGATGGTCGTGCGCGTGGCCGGGCTCGCGTATCAGAAGGGCTTCGGCGGGCACTTCCACAACGACAACAGCGTCGGGGCGCTGCGGGACATTCCAGGGCTGGTGCTGGCGGTGCCCTCCCGCGGCGACGATGCCGCGCGCATGCTGCGCGGCGCGATCGCCATGGCCGAGGAGGACGGCAGGATCGTGGTCTTCCTGGAGCCGATCGCGCTCTACCACGAGAAGGATCTGCACGCCGATGGCGACGGCGGCTGGCTGTCCGACTATCCCCCACCGCCTTCGGTCCTTCTTCCCGGCGAGGTGGGCGTCCACGGGCCCGATGCCTCCGACCTGCTGATCGTCAGCTACGCCAACGGCCTGCGCCTGTCGCTGCAGGCGGCGCGGCTGCTGCGCGAGAAGCACGGAGTGCGCGCCCGGGTCGTTGACCTGCGCTGGCTGAACCCACTCCCGTTGGAGGCGGTACGGCTGCACGCGGCGGCGTGCGGGCGGGTGCTCGTCGTCGACGAGTGCCGGCGGACGGGTGGCGGCGTCGCCGACGCGCTGATCGCCGACCTGGCGGAGCATGCCTTCGACGGCGATCTCCGCAGTGTCCGCGCGGTCGACTCGTTCGTGCCGCTCGGTCCGGCGACCGCGGCGGTGCTCGTCGGGGTCGACCACATCCTGGCGGAGGCGCTGAGCCTCGCGACGGTGGCATCGGCCAGGTGAGCGAGCGTCGACGAGCGGTCCTCGTCCTGCCGGATGCCCCGCTGGATCCGACCCTCGCGGATGCGCGGGCGGCGCGCGAGGACCACGAGATCGTCGCTGTTCTGGCCGGCGACGGCGGCTGGTATGCCGCCCTGGCGGTCGCCGGCGCGTTGTCGACCGAGGATGCCGGGACACTGCTCGACGCGGTCCGCGTGGCGGCGGCGTCCGCGCCGGCGGCCGAGCAGGTCGTCTTCCCTCAGACCGATGCGGCCTGGCGCCGGGATGCGCGTCTCGTGTCTGCCCTCGACGGAGCACTGGCGCTCGGTGACGGCCAGATCCACCGCAGCCTGGACCTCGGCGCCTACGCGGTGATGACCGGCACGCCGGCCGGCGTCGAGCTTCTCACCTCGGCGCTGCCGGCGATCTCGGTCGGCGAGCAGCGCTATCCGCTGCTCCTGCCCGCACGGCCGTCGCTGCATACGCCGATGGCCCTGGACGTCGCCCCCCAGATGCGTGCCATCGCCGAGCGCCTCGACTGGCGCATGCCGGACGTGACGATCATCGACGGGCGGGGCGTCCGCCACACGCCGTGGTCGACCAGCCCGAGCGCGCTTCGCGACGCGACGGAGGCGCAGCTGGTCCAGACCGTGCGCTTCGCGGCGGCGCTCCACGTGGCGCTGCGCGAGTACGCTCCGGACGTGATCGTCATCGCCGGCGGCAGTGGCATTTTGGCGACCGTGTGCGCGCAGCTCGTCGTCGGCGAGGGCTACCACGGCATCCGCTCGCGCCGGGCCTTCGCCGAGGCGCAGCGGCGTCGCCCGCTCGTCCTGTCGATGCGCCACTGACGACGTCGTGTTCCTTTCGCCGACCGCACCCGAGCTGCGGGCGACCTTCGCGACCGATGCCGCGCTCGACCTGCAGCTGACCTTGGCCCCGCTGTGGCGCGGCAGCGGCGATCCGACCATGCGCTTCGAGCCGTCCGGAGCCGCGTGGCGGTCCCTGCACACGCCATCCGGTCCCGCGACGTTGCGGCTGGCGCGGCGCAACGGTGCGGTGGTCGCCGACGCCTGGGGCGCCGGAGCGGCCGATGCACTGGCGCAGGTCCCGGACCTCGTCGGTCTGACCGACCAGCCGGAGCGCCTGCGACCGCGTGACCCGATCGTGGCCGGTCTCGTCCGTCGCTTCCCCGGCCTGCGCCTGACGCGCACCAACCGCCTCTTCGACGCGCTGGTGCCGGCCATCCTCGAGCAGAAGGTCACCAGTACGCAGGCGTGGCGCGGCTACCGCGGCCTGGTCCGTGCCGTCTCACAGCCCGCCCCCGGACCGATGCGCCTGTGGCTGCCGCCGCTGCCCGCCGACGTCGCGGCGCTGCCCTACTTCGCCCTTCACCGCTTCGGCGTCGAGCGCCGGCGTGCCGAGCTCCTGCGCCACGTGGCCGGGATGGCGGAGCGCCTGGAGGCGGCCACGCCGGCCGAGGCGGCGGCGCGGTTGCTGGCCGTGCCCGGCATCGGCCCGTGGACCGTCGCCGAGGTCACGCGGCTGGCCCACGCGGACCCGGATGCGGTGAGTGTCGGCGACTACCACCTGCCCAGCCTCGTCGCGTGGATCTTCACCGGGGAGCGGCGCGGCGACGACGCACGGATGCTCGAGCTGCTGGAGCCGTACCGCGGGCAGCGCGGCCGCGTCGTTCGACTGCTGGAGGTGTCCGGTCAGCATCCGCCACGCCACGGCCCGCGCCTCGCTCCCCGACGCTTCGAGGCAATGTAGACCGATGCGGATTGCCCTCGCCACGGTCGGCACCACCGGCGACGTGCGGCCTTTCGCGGCACTGGCGGCGGCCCTTGCGGCGCGCGGTCACGACCTCACGGCCATCTCCTGGGAGCTCCACGCTCCGGCGTTCGCGGAGACCGGCGCCCGCTTCGAGGCGGCCGGCCCGTCAACAACCGCGCCGGACATCGCAGCCACAGCCGCACGCGCCGCCGCCGAGAAGCGCCCCACGGCCCAGGTCGCCGTGCTGCGTGACTTTCACCTGCGCGATGCGGTGGAGCATGAGCGGCGGCTTCGCGAGCTGCTCGCCGGCCACGACCTGGCCGTGATTCACGGCATCCATTCCCTGGCGCAGGCTGCCGCCGACGACGCCGGCATCCGCTGGGCGACCGCCGTCTTCGACCCGGTCCTGCTGCCGACGCGCACCGCCCCACCGGCCGGCATGCCGAACCTCGGCCCCCTGAATCCGCTCGCCTGGGGGCTGCTGGATCGCATGCTGCGGCCGCTCGACGCGCCGCTGCACGCGGCGCTGGCCGCCGCCGGCTCCCCGAGCCGGCCGTCGCTGTTCCGCGGCCGCTCCCCGAGGTTGCACCTCGTCGCGTGCTCACCGTCGATCGTGGCGGTTCCGTCGGACCTGCCGGCGACGACCCACATCAGCGGGTACTGGCCCCCGCCCGCCGGCGCACCGCTCGACGGCGAGCTCGTCGCCTTCCTGGATGCCGGGGAGCCACCGGTCGTGGTCAGCTTCGGGTCGATGGCGGGCACCGCCACCGCGCCGCTGCTCACCGCCGTGACTGTCGCGGCGCGCGCGCTCGGCCGTCGCGTCGTCGTCCAGGACGGAGCAGCATCGCGACCGCGCGCGGACGGGGACGTGATCAGCATCGGCGAAGCCGACCACCGGCTGCTCCTGCCGCGCGCCGCCGCGGTCGTCCATCACGGGGGCGCCGGGACGGCGCACGCGGTCGCGGCCGCGGGGGTGCCCTCGGTCGTCGTGCCGCACGTCGGCGACCAGCGGTACTGGGCGCAGCGCCTGCGGCAGCTCGGTGTTGCGGCCAAGCCGATCCCGCTCGCCAACGCCACGCCGGAGCTCGTCCAGTCGCGGCTCGCGGCCGCGCTGTCCGCACCCACCCGGGCCGCAGCCCGCGCGCTCGGGGAACGGGTGCGCGTCGAGGACGGCATCGGTACCGCGGTCAGGCTCATCGAGCAGATGTAGCCAGGCAAGGGAGGGTCCGCGAGTTGCGCATCGGCGTCGCCGGATGCTAGAAGGCCTGCCACTCGTCACGCTCGGCGCGATCTTCCTGGTCGCCGCCGGCGTCGTGTGGGCCGCTGGCACGAATCTGACCGATGCCACCGACGTGCTGTCGGCTCGACTGCACCTCGGCGAGGCACTCGGCGGCCTGATCCTGCTGGCGATCGCCACGAACCTTCCCGAGATCGCCATCGCGGTCGCCGCGGGATTCAGCGGCAACCTGGAGATCGTGACCGGCAACATCCTGGGTGGCATTGCCATCCAGACCCTCGTCCTCGTCCTGCTCGACTTCGTGGCGGGGCAGAAGTCGGGACGGCCGCTCACCAACCGAGCGGCATCCCTGGTCCTGGCCATCGAGGGGTTGCTGGTGCTGGCGCTCCTGTCGGCGGTCGTCATGGGCGCCCAGCTGCCCGGATCGGTCGAGCTCGCTCGCATCCGGCCGGCGCCGCTGGCCATCGTGCTCCTCTGGATCGCCGGCCTGTGGCTGGTGGACCACGCGCGCAACGGACTGCCGTGGGCCGATGACGAGCCGGACAAGCGCGACATCGACAGCGACGACGGTCAGCCGAAGGTCGAGATGGGCTTCGGCCGCGCGGCGACGGTGTTCGGCGTCGCGGCCGGCCTGACGCTGCTCGCCGGCGTCGCCCTCGAGCAGAGCAGCGAGGCGATCGCCGCTCAGCTCGGACTGTCGAACGTCGTGTTCGGCGCCACCGTCCTGGCCGCGGCGACGGCCCTGCCGGAGGTCTCGACCGGCATCAGCTCGGTGCGCCTCGGCGACTCGCAGCTGGCGGTCAGTGACATCCTCGGCGGCAATGCCTTCCTGCCGACGCTCTTCTTCGTCGCATCGGTCATTTCGGGTCAGGCCGTGCTCTCGAGCGCCAGGCCGGCCGACCTGTACCTCACCGGCCTGGCCGGGCTGCTCACCGTGGTGGTGGTCATCGGGCTCGTCTTCCGCCCGCGCACGCAGATCATGCGCATGGGGATCGACTCGCTCGCGATCCTGGTGCTGTACGTCGCCGGCATCGGCGGCCTGCTGCTGGTGGCCTCGCCCTGACGCAGCCGGTCAGCGGCCGGTCGGTGCCGCGCCGCGAACCCTGGCCCGGGTCGCGAGCCGGCTGTTGACCACCGCCACGCCAGCGACGATCAGCAGCGTGCCGATCACCAGCCGCGCATCGACCGGCTCGGAGAGGACCAGCGCGCCGAGGATGATGCCGTACACCGGCAGCAGGTACGCGACCAGCGACGTCCGTGTGGCGCCCCAGTCGCGGAGCAGCCGAAAGAAGACGAGATAGGCGGATCCCGACCCGAGCAGCCCCAGCCAGACGACGGCCAGCACCGCCGATGCATTGGCCGGGAAGCTCAGCGGCCGTTCGAAGGTCAGCGCCAGGGCGGCCGCGACGAGCATGCCGAAGCCGACCTGGAAGAGCGCCGGAATCATCGGCCGCAGCCCATGGACGAAGCGGCGCGCGTAGACGGTCCCGGCGGCATAGGAGATCGTCGCGCCGATCAGCGCCGCTTCGGCGACGAGGTCCGAGCGGGTTAGATCGGCGGGGTCGAAGCCGACCAGGATCGCCACGCCGATGATGCCGACCAGCAGGCCGACCACCCGGTTGAGCGTGATCGCCTCGTCGTGGAGGAACGTCGCGGCGATCGGGATGACGAACAGCGGCACGGCGCCGTTGAGCACCGCCGCCAGGCTCGAATCGACGCTCTGCTCGGCGTACGTGATCAGGCAGAACGGCAGCGCGATGTTGATCAGGCCCATCACCGCCAGGTGGCCGTACATTCGCCGGCTGCGTGGCAGCTCCTGCCGCGCGGCGACGACGACCACCACCAGCAGCACGAAGCCGATGAGCAGGCGCAGCGTGACGAGCGTGAACGGGCGCAGTCCGGCATCGACGCCGATCTTGATGAACAGGTAGCTGCTGCCCCACAGGAAGCCGAGCAGCAGGAAGAGCAGCCAGTCCAGGTGTGACGAAGCCGACCTGGTCATTCGGGCGATGCGGCCATGCGCGCGATTATCAGGCCGCGACCGGGCACAGTTCGCCGATTACCCGTCCCATGGGTGACATGCGATGCGGCGCCGCGCTTACGTTCCCATCTCACGCCTGACGACGGATCGCCGGTCGGGTGGTCGCGCCATGACGAAGTCCCCGCCGTCGTGGCGTCCCCGGCAGGATTCGAACCTGCGACCCGCTGCTTAGAAGGCAGCCGCTCTAGTCCACTGAGCTACGGGGACGAGCCCACGCACAGGATACCCGGGGCCCGGCGATCCTCCACGGAACTCCATCGTCTTGGCACGCCCGCCTCGACCGATCAGAATGACCCGCGTCCGATCCGAACAGGGCACCCATGGAAACCGTCCCCGACTCAGAGGTCGGCCAGCGCGCCAGAGCCGCGCTTGACCACCACCGCTGGCGCGAGGCGTACGAACTGCTCGCCGAGGCCGATGCCCGCCAGGCCCTCACGGCGCCGGAGCTCTCGCTGCTGGCCGATGCCGCCTGGTGGATCGGCCAGCTGCCCGCCGCCATCGAAGCTCACGAGCGCGCCTACGGCGCCGCCATCCGCACCGGGGACACACCGACCGCGATCGATGCCGCCCTTTCGCTCGCGCGCGAGAACCTGCTGCGCAACGCGCACTCGGTCGCGAGCGGCTGGTTGAATCGTGCCGAGCGGCTGCTGAGCGCTCTTCCCGAGGGCCCCGGGCACGGCTGGCTGGCAGCCGCGCGATCGTTCTTCTCCTCGGTGAACGGCGAGTCGGACGCCGCACTCCGAGAGGCGGAGCGCGCGCACGAGATCGGCGTCCGGTTCGGCGACCGCGACCTCGAGGTCTTCGGCCTCAGCGAGAAGGGCGCGGCACTCCTGGCGCGCGGCGAGATCCAGGCCGGGCTCGCCGCTGTCGACGAGGCGACCGTCGCCGCGGTCAGCGGCGAGATCGACCCGGCGACCGCGGGCGGCGTGTGCTGCACGACGATCGAGAGCTGCGCCGCGCTCGGCGACTGGCAGCGCGCCGCGGAGTGGACCGAGGCGCAGGATCGCTGGGCGCGTCGCGAAGGCCTCAACGGCTACCCGGGGATGTGCCGGCTCTTCCGTTCCGATGTCAAGCGGCTGCGCGGAGCGTGGCTCGAGGCCGAGTCGGAGGCGCGCCGCGCGTCCGACGAGCTGCTCGGCTACATCCCGGCGGCCGTCGGCCAGGCGTTCTACCAGATCGGTCAGATTCGGCTGCTGCGCGGTGACCGAGCCGCGGCCGAGGAGGCGCTGCTGCGCGGCCACGCCTACGGCCGAGATCCCGAGCCGACGATGTCGCTGCTGCGCCTCGCGGAGGGCAATGTCCAGGCCGCGCATGACGGGATTCGTCGCGCGCTCGCCAACCCGGTCAGGGCACCGGCATGGGGGACGCCGTCCGACAGCGACCTCTACCGCCTGGCGCTGCTCCCCGCGCAGGTCGAGATCGCCATCGCCGCCCACGACCTCGCGGCGGCCCGTGAGGCGACGGACGATCTCACCAGGATCAGCGAGAAGTTCGGTCTGCTGGCGACCCGAGCGAGCGCGGCGGCGGCGCGCGGTGCGACGCTGCTCGCCGAAGGCGATCCGCGCGGCGCCGGCAATGAGCTTCGCCGGGCCAGCCAGCTGTGGACGGAGCTCGACGCGCCGTACGAGGCGGCGCGCGCGCGGCTCCTGCTGGGGCAGGCGCTTGCCGCCGACGGCGCGACCGATGCCGCGGGACTGGAGATCGTCACCGCTCGCGAAACCTTCGACGGTCTGGGCGCGGCGCCGGACGTCAGGCGCGCGAACGATGCCCTGGCCGAGCTGCCCGCCGGAACGCGGGCTGCAGCCGGCCAGCCGCACGCCCGTGTGACACGCGCGTTCGTCTTCACCGACATCGTCGACTCGACCAGGCTTGTCGAGCAGCTCGGCGACGATGCGTGGAACGCCCAGCTGCGCTGGCACGACGATCTCGTCCGCTCGGTGGCCGCCGAGTTCGGCGGCGAGGAGATCAAGCGCACCGGTGACGGCTTCTTCCTCGCCTTTCCCGACGCCGATGCGGCGGTCCGCGCCGCGATCCGCATCCAGCGCCGCCTGGCCGAGCCGGCGCCGGAGCGGACCGGGCAGCCGCAGCTGGGGGTGCGCATCGGTCTGCACTGGGCCGAGGCGACACGCAGCGGCCTCGACTACATCGGCTCCGGCGTGAACCAGGCGGCCCGCATCGCGATGTCGGCGAGCGGCGGCGAGATCCTGGCATCCGCCGCCACGCTTGCCGCGACGCGCAACAAGCCGCCGACCGGCGCACCGCGCACCGTTCAGCTGCGCGGCATCTCGGCTCCGGTCGACCTGGTCGCCATCGACTGGCGGTGACGCCGCGCCACCCGGGGTGCCGGGCCGGTACGCGACGTGATGTCCCATCGGCGCCGCGATTCGCTGAAGGCTGTGCGCCGACGCAGCCGACCACTCGCGCCGGCACCGAGGCTCGTCCATTGCATCGGTATACTCACAGGCGCATGGCTGAGGATTCGCTGTTCACCAAGGTCCAGCTGCAGACTCCGCAGATCGAGAGCGACCGCGGTCTGCTGCGCGACGACGACCTGCTCAACGAGGAGCACCTGCGCCGCATGGACCAGGTGCTGCTGCGCCGCAATCTCGACCACGCGCGCATGTTCAGCCGCAAGTTCTCGCTGGAGCTGCAGCAGTTCGTGCACCTCTACACGCCGGAAGCGAACGAGCTGCGGCGCCGGATCGAGAAGTACATGGTCATGGAGCGCATGATCGAACGCGAGATGGCGCGCCGCCACACGTACTAGGCGTACATCCCCCGGAAGTCCAACGGCCCCGACTGTGGAAAGTCGGGGCCGAGTTCGTTAGGGCGTGTGGAAAACTATGAAGACCGATGCAAGCGCCCTGGCGGAGCCGTCCCGGCGCGCGTCGGCCGATCGGCCGGAGCGTTCGGCGCTCAGGCGCCCGCCGGCTGGATCGCGGGCCGATGCCGGGGCTCGGGTGTCGTCTCGAGAACCATGCGGACCCAGGTCGCGAGGCGAGGCATCTCGAACAGGGTGAAGCTCAGGCCGCGCGCCGCCAGCTGGTCGTGACCCCAGCCTTTGAACTCGCGCCGTGCGGCAACCGCGCACATTTCGTCGTAGATCTCGGGCCAGCCGCTCTGACGGCGGCGATGGCAGTACCGGATGAATGCGGCGATCTCCGGCGATGGCACATCGTTGGCATGGTCCTGGTGGAGAGGTCGTGCGGGCACCGCATTCGACCGCTCAGGCATGGTCTAACCCTCCGCATGTGACGACTGGGACGATGAGTTCGGGAGTCCGATCGGGCTGACGACGCGGATGAGAATAGGCGTCGGCGTCGAATCGTAGGAGTCCGAATCCTGCAAGGGAAGGGGTTCTGTCCACCAAGTTGTCCACATTCTTTTCCACGCTGAGGAGACGCATGACTGAGACACGGCAATCGGGCGCGGGAGTCTTCTCGCCGGCGGCGCTTTCCGGCAGGGTCGCGGTGGTGACGGGGGCCGGCTCGGGCATCGGACGGGCGATCGCGATCGGCCTCGGCGGTGCTGGCGCGAGCGTCATCGTCAACTTCCATTCCGAGCACGGGCGGGCCGAGGCCAACGAGGTGGTCGCTGCCGCGGGCCCGGGCGCGAAGGCGGTGATGGCCGACGTGTCGGACGAGGCCGCCGTGGCGGCACTGTTCGCCGAGGTCGACCGCGCGTTCGGCCGGCTCGACATCCTGGTCAACAACGCCGGCATCGAGAGTGCGCCGACGCCGCTCACCGAGTACGACATCGCCACGTTCGACCGAATCGTCGCCACGAACCTGCGCGGTGCGTTCCTGTGCATGCGCGAAGCCGCGCGACGCATGGTTCCGGCGGGCGGCGGACGGATCATCAACGTCAGCTCGGTCCACGAGGATCTGGCCTTCCCCGGCAACACCGCCTACGCCGCATCGAAGGGTGGCGTCCGCATGCTGATGCGCACCGCCGCGCTCGAGCTCGCGCCGCACGGCGTGACGGTCGTCAACCTGGCTCCCGGCGCCATCGCCACGCCGATCAACGAGGCCACCCTCGACGACCCGAAGCTCCGCCACGAGCTGGTCGCGGAGATCCCGCTCGGCCGGATCGGTCAGCCCGAGGAGATCGCGGCCGCGGCCCTCTTCCTGGCGAGTGACGCCGCGTCGTATCTGACCGCGACGACCGTCTTCGTCGACGGCGGGCTGATGCGGGCGGGCGGCGCGCTGTAGCGAGCTCGGCCGCCCCGGTTCCTCCGCGCCTTCATGCCATAACGCCCGCCGAAAACGGCCGCTCCGGCACTGGCTGGATGGCTCGCGGAGCGGCGATGCTTCTCGTCCGACGAGCGACCAGGCCGATGCCTGGCGGAATCGTCGACGAGGAGGATCTCGATGGACACAACCATGCGCGCGCCGACGCAGTCGCCCGAGCTGGTCGAGCTTGAACCGCATGAAGCCGCGGTCACGCACATTTCCGGCGCGCCGGACGAGCTCCGCACGCTGCTCGGCGATGCCTTCGAAGCCACGATGCAGCACATCGCAATCTCAGGTGCGCAGGTCGCCGGTCCGCCGTTTGCGCGCTACCTGTCGTTCGAACCACGAATCGAAGCCGAGGTCGGCTTCCCGTACATCGGGACGTTGACCACGAGCGATCGCGTGCGCCAGGTCGCGCTCCCGGGCGGCCGCGCGGTGCTGATGACACACGTCGGGCCGTACGAGGAGATCGCCGCTGCCTGGGGGCGCGTGAGCGCGTGGGCCAGCGAGCAGGGCCTCGTGCCCTCGTCTCCGGCGTGGGAGAGCTACCTCACCGGCCCGGACGATCCCGGCGCACCGGTCACCCAGATCGTGCTCCCGGTCCGCTGACCGGCGGCGAGCCACGAACGCCCAGGGCTGCTCGGCCGGAACGGTCGAGCAGCCCTCTCCGTCAGCCGGCCGGCCCGAGGCCGATGCGTCACGTACTCGATGCGTCCAGGCGGGCATCGGCCACCGCCTGCTTCGCATCGGTCAGTGAGCGAAACGGGCCCAGAAGGCGCGGCAGGCCGAGCTCGTCGAGCTGTTCGCTGTCCTCGGCGTACCAGGTGCCGCCTTCGTTGCGGACCGTGAACCGGTCGTCCGCCGAGTGGTAGGACCCGGCGGCAGCGCGTACCAGGCGCGCCGGATCGTCGTGCTCAGCCGCCATCGCGGCGCTCCTGCAGGAGCTGCATCGGTTTCGTGAGCGTCTGGCCGCCTTCGAGGACCGGTGCGAACAGGTCGCCCTGCTCCTCGATCCGCCGCAGCACGACCTCCATCGTGAAGTCCCGCCGGTCGAGCCGGTCGTCGACCTCCTCCCAGCGCACGGGTGTCGAGACGGTCGCTTCGGGCGTTGGCCGCACGGAATAGACCGATGCGGTCGTCCGTCCGCGGCCGTTCTGGTGGTAGTCGACCAGCACGCCGCGCCGATTCGCCTTCAACCATTCGGTGGTGACCACGCCCGGATGGCGCTGCTCGAGGACCAGGGCGGCCGCCTCGGCGAAGGCGTGCGTCTGGGCATAGGTGTGCCGTCGGGTCACGGGAACGAGGACATGCATCCCATTCGAGCCGCTCGTCTTGGCATACGCGCGCAGCCCCACCTCGGTCATGAGCTCGCCGACCAGCACGGCGGCCCGGACGCCGAGGGCGAATCCGCCATCCGGCGGGTCGAGGTCGAAGACGACGTAATCGGGCCGATCCGGCTGGTCGACGCGCGAGTACCAGGCGTTCATGTCGATGCAGTGCATCTGCACCATCCACAGCAGTGCCTCGCGCGAGTTGACCAGCGGGAAGTCGACGTCGCGCGCCCTGCGACCCTCGCGCGTCCGCGTCTCGAACCGGCGCGTCGGGATCCAGGAGGGCATGCCCTTGGGCGCCTGCTTCTGGAAGAAGGCCGGGCCGTCGAGCCCTTCGCGGTAGCGCTTCATCGTGAACGGCCGGTCACGCAGGTGCGGGACGAGGACGTCGGCGACGGCGTCGTAGTAGGCGAACAGGTCGCCCTTCGTGATGCCGACGTCCGGAAACAGCACACGCTCCGGACTGGTCAGCCTGACCGATGCGTCGGTCCCCTTCACACGCGCCCTATCTGCCATGGCGGTGAGGGTATCGCACGGACGCGACGCGACATCAGACGACAGGGCCGCCGGTACTCCGGCGGCCCTGTCCGATGATGCGAAGCGAACCGGCCGTCAGTGGCCGAACGTCGCGAGGAAGCTCGAGCCCGGCGTGCCGAGCCCCGTCACGTTGTCCCACCCGGGGCCGGTGTGCTGCGTCGGCGAGCCCGAATAGTCATCGAACGTCCGCAGGAAGTCCGATGTCCCAGCACTGGCGTCGACGCCGTTGTTGAAGTTCCGCCGCGCGACGGCGGTCTTCACCGACAGCACGTCGTAGAAGGCGCTCTTGTTCTGGTAGAAGAGCGGATTGGCGAAACCGTGCGGATGACCCGCGGCCTGATCGGCAAGCGCCATGAGCCCGGCGAAGATCGGACTCGAGAGACTCGTGCCGCCGATCCGATACTCGTCGTAGTACGTCCCATCGGGGAACGTCTGCGTCTGACCGACCAGCAGGCCCGTCTGCGGATCACCGAGCGCCGCGACATCGGGCACCGCGCGACCGCTGGTGGTCAGCCCAGCTGCCGTCTGGTACGCCGGGCGAGCGAAGACCTGGCTGACGCCGCCACCGGCACCATAGAGCCAGCCCTGTCGCGTGCAGGCCAGCGTCGTCGAGTTGCACGCGTACGACGACGTCCCCCAGCCGGTCTCGAGCGCGCGGGTGTTCGCCTGGCTGACGCCCAGGGCGGTGCCGCCGACCGCGGTCACCCACGGGCTGGACGCCGGCCAATCCGGTGTGGCGAAACCGAAGCGCGATGTCTCGTCACCGTTGTCGCCGGACGAGAAGTAGACGCCGATCCCCTCGATCGCCGCTTGGATGAACGTCTGCTCGAGCGGCTTCACATATCCGCGGGGCAGCAGCTCCGTGGCGAATCCGTACGAATTGGTCACGATCTGGGCCAGGTGCCGATCGACAACCATGTTCATGGCCGCATCCATGTCCTGGCGGTTGTTCGGCGAACCGACGTACACGATCTTTGCGGCGGGTGCCATGCCGTGGACGGCCTCGATATCGAGCGTCTCCTCGCCGTACCAGCCGGACGGGTCCATCTGCGGGTTGTTCGGCCGCCGGAAGATGCCCGGCGGGGTGACCTGCACCAGCTGGCCCGGCCGCATGGTGGGCAGGCCGCGGTTTGCCGACCACGTGTTCACGTCAGCGAGAACCGTGGGCGAAGCGAAGGCGTCGATGATGGCCACCGTCTGGCCGGCGCCGTCATAGCCGCTGATCCCATAGGCGCCCTTGATCTGCGCCGGCGTGTAGCCACGAACGGTCCACGGCGCAGTCGCCGGTGAAGCAACATCCTGGAAGCCGGCAGGGTACTGATACGGGGAGACGAACTGCGCCCAGTACTCGGAAAGCGGCGGAGCGTTCCTGAACCCTCCCGCCGGGGGCGCGTTCTTGTCCACCCGAACATTGTTCTCGACGAGCTCGTTCGTCTGGTCGATTCCGACCGAGCCGCTGATGAAGCTGGCGATGGAGCTCGGGACGCTCAGGTTCTTCGAAGGAGCGCGCAATGTCCTGCCAGCCACCTTGTAGCGGTTGAGCGTCGTGGAGAACGCCGTCTCGACCTGCTTGACCGATCCCTGCGCCGCGATGAAGTGGTTGTTCGCAGGCGTATAGCTCACCTTGAACCCGCTGTCGCGCAGCCACTGCTGCACAGCGGCGACACTCGCAGCGGTCGGTGCAAACTTCTGACGGAACGCCGCCGGCGACAGGAACTGCCGGTACGAGGCGCTCTTCGGATCGGACACGGCACGGGCCAGCGCTTCGGCGCCAGCCTGATCGCGCCAGCCGAGATACAGCCGAAATTCGACCGATTCGGTCGGGCTGGCGTGCCCGACGGCTCGGCTCGGAGTGGCCCAGGGTGGTGTGGTGCCGGCCAGTGATGTGCGCGACGACGCGTCAGCCATGCCGCTGACGCCGGCGACCATCACCAGGCTCATCAGCAGGGGGCCAGCGACGCGCGTCGCCAGGGATCGTGTGGGTGCCATCGGTCCTCCTCACGGGGTGGATTGGCTCAGCGATTGAGGTGCGAACGACCTGACTGGCTCAGTGGCAGTGGCAGTCTCCCTTCTGCACGTCACACCTCGGTACGCCTGGGCGGTGAGCGGTACGCCGGTGGGGCGTGGGCGCTTCGACGGGGTCGAAGGACCGGACGCAGTGGCACTGGTCTCGACGTGGTCTATCAGATCGGCCGAACCCACGCAACGGGGCACGACGTCGTCGGTGCCGCCCTGCACCACATCGGAGCACACGCGAAGGCCGCCGGTTTCATCCGGCGGCCCTCCCCAGTGGTCCGGCGGTGACCCGCCCGTCCGGTCAGTCGTCGCGGCCGATCTCGACCCGAGTGCTGACCCAGACGTCACTGGTCGCCCCGCGCCCGAAGTACAGGCGCCTCCCGTCCCCGGACAGCGAGGGTCGACTCTCCGGTTCGGCGGTGTTCACGGCATTCACCGGGACGGGGCTCGACCACAGTCCGGTGAGCCGGTCGAAGGTCGCCGTCCAGATGTCCATGTTCCCGCCGCGACTGGAGGCAAACACGATCTCGCTGCCGTCGCGGCTCACGTTCGGCATCTGGTCGACGGCGGCGGTGTTCAGTTCCGCCACTGCTTCCGGCGCTCCGAACGTCCCGCCGGCCAGGCGGCTTCGGTAGATGTCGTGGTTGCCGGTCGTTCCGGTACTCGAGAAGTACAGGTACGTGCCCCCCACGGTTGCGACGAGTGACGGTCCGAACTCACCGCCGACGAAGTTGGGGCCGGTGCCGTCCGCGGCGCAGCCGAGGTGCTGCGGAGCGGTCCAGCCGCCACCCGCCTGCTTCCGGGTGAGGTAGATATCGCCGACGGGTGGTGACATCCCGGGCGTCGCGCCACACGCCGGGCGATCCGAGACGAAGAGCAGCCAGCCGCCACCGAGCGGCGTGGGACAGAACTCATGGTTTGCGGTGTTGATGTCCGGGCCAAGATTCGTCATCGGGCCCCACGCCGCGTCCTTGTTCTGGCGCTCCGCGACCCAGATGTCGTTCTTGCCGAAGCCACCCGGGCGCGTCGACGCCACGAACAGCTGCGTGCCGTTCGGCGACTCGATGGGGCAGCCGTCTGCCGCGGCCGTGTTTGCCGCGGCGAC